>CALVYB010000031.1 GCA_944371955.1 uncultured Bacilli bacterium | reverse complement strand
GCAACAGCTTCTACTAATTCAACTTTTTTCATTAATATATACCTCCCTAACAATATTAATTAAGCACTTTATGCTTATATAACGAATTTATCATGTTTTCTTTCAAATTGCAAGATATATCAACAAATTTTATATACTTTTGCGCAAGTATTTATCGATAGATGTAAGCAATGAAATAATATGACCGATAGCAAAGAAGAAAAGGCAAACTAGAAAGGATATAAACCAAAAAAACAACATCAAAGAGAAATTAAATTCCGTAGTTGTACATTTGCCATAAAAATTAGAACTAGTACCACAAGCAGGAAATAAATTACCCAAAATAATTCCAAAACAAAAGCAAACAAAGAATACAACAATAGCAAATTTTTGATATCCGTTAAATTTATAATGAGAAACTTCTTTAGTAATGCTCCGAATTTTTGGAAGATCTTGTTTTTCTTTTTCTATTTCTTCAAACATATTCATATTATTTATCCCCCTTCTTAACTTTTGAACTAGTAACATTTTTACTTACTTTCTTACCCTGATGCGGTCTATCTTTTTTTGCATCTTTTTTATTATCAAATGAATCTTCTATTTTATCTTTAACTTGTTCAGCAATATCAGAAACAGTTTCACCAATATCGTTAATTACTTTACTCACATTTTCCTTTACTTCCTCTAGACTAGTAGAAGAACTAATTTTCTTTTCTTTATTCTCCAAAAAACATCCATATAAAAAGACATATCTATCAAATAACAATAAAAATGCAGTATCTAAACACGTCAAAATAGTTCCATCAAAAGTTGTAGTCGCAATCAAATCAACAGCCCATAATATAACAGTTAAAATACAAATAGTAGAAAAATAAGTATCATTTTTAACTTCATTAAATGGTGATTTATCTAAATAAAATTCCTTCCAAATTCTAGTTCTACGAAACATAGTATGAAATAAATATATAAATAAAACAAAATGCAAAATACAATTTACCAATGTTTCCAAAGAAAAAGACTGAAATATAGTAAGAACAGATGTAATTGCAGTAATAAAATAAAGTAGGATTAAAAAAACGTTTAAAAAATCAAAATATTTTTTTCCCGATTTAGTCTTTAATGCTACAAAATATACCAACAAAATCAAATAAAGACTGTTATGATTAATAATACTTCGCAATATCTCACCTGTACTAAGATTATTATTAATAGCAAAAGACTGACTTAAAATAATAATAATACCAATGAAAATAATAATTAAATTTGTAATAATATTAGGATTATCATACCACTCAACATGAGTTCTTTGATTTTTTGTTTCCATATTACCCTCCTTACCATAATATTATAACATACATAAGAGTAGTTTTTAGAATAGATATGAATTTTTCTTTAAAATTTGACAATCATATGATATAATACCAATGAATTGGAGGGGATACCATTGATACCTACAGTAGCTTTAGTCGGAAGACCAAACGTTGGTAAATCAACACTATTTAATAAAATCGTGGGAAAAAAGATTGCCATAATTGAAGATTTACCAGGAGTAACAAGAGATAGAATTTATCAAGAAACTAGTTATAATAATAAAAAATTCTATTTAGTAGACACAGGTGGAATTGACGCCAGTAAAATGAAATTTAATGATGAAATAAAGATGCAAGCAGAAATAGCTATCAAAGAAGCTGATATCGTTGTTTTCATTGTAGACGGAAAAGAAGGATTAACTAGCAACGATCTGATGGTAAGGGACTTACTTAGAAAAAGTAACAAAAAAGTTATTGTCGCAATCAATAAAATGGACAACAAAGAAGCTCAAAACCATATTTATGATTTCTATGAATTAGGGTTTAATACCTATATTCCTATTAGCAGTATTCATAATATGGGATATATAGAGTTAATGGAAGAAATCACAAAAGAGTTCCATGAACAAGAAGAAAAACAGGATACTAGATTGAAATTTTCCATCATTGGAAGACCAAACGTAGGAAAAAGCAGTCTAATGAATGCACTATTAAACGAAGAACGTGTTGTAGTATCAAATATTGCTGGAACAACTAGAGATTCTATCGATTCTGTTTTAAAATATCATAACGAAGAATATGTACTAATAGATACTGCCGGAATGAGAAAAAAAGGACGAGTTTTTGAAGCAATTGAAAAATATAGTCTATTTCGCTCTTTAAAGGCCATAGATAGAAGTGACATTTGTTTAGTTGTGATTAACGCAGAAGAAGGAATTAAAGAACATGATAAACACATAGCTGGATACGCAATAGAACGTGGAAAAGGCTTAATCTTTGTTGTAAACAAATGGGATACTGTAAAAGACAAAACAATCCCAGAATTTGAAAAGGAAATGCGTGCCGAATTTCAATTTGCTACATATGCACCTATTGTCTATCTATCTGCTTTAACAAAAAAAAGAATCCACACCTTAATGCCAGAAGTAATTAAAGTAGGCGAAAATATTAAAAGAGAAATACCAACTAGTATTTTAAATAACGTAATATTAGATGCCTATCAGTTAAACTTGCCTCCATCATATAAAGGAAAAAGATTAAAGATTTATTTTTCAAATCAAACTGGAGTAAAACCTCCAAAATTCACATTGAGAGTAAATAATAAAGGGTTAGTTCATTTCTCATATGAAAGATATTTAGAAAATAAACTACGAGAAAATTTTGAATTAGAAGGAACTCCGATTATACTTCAATTCAAAAATAGAAATGGAGAAGAATAATATGTTATTAGGAAATAATTTTAATAACAACCCAAAAGCTATCAAACCGTTAGGAAATAGCTTTGAAAATAATCAATTCACAAATAAAAATCATACCTTCCAACAAAATATAAATCTGTCTAATAATAAAAAAAATATTTTTACTCATGACTTAAAAACACAACAACATATCAACCCTATAAATAAAAATGATATGGCTGATAAAACTCTTGCTATTTTGCATGAAAGATTAGAACACGGTTCTATATCACTAGAAGAATTTAATAAAAGATGTACTGAATTAGGAAAAAAAAGAAATCAACAATAAAAAAGAAACATATACTACCATAGGAGGTTACTATGTTTGGTGATAATTTCTTTAAACGAGTTGAAAATAAAACTAATGTAGATAAAAAAACTATTTTATCTTTAGCAAAAAAAATACAAAATACAAATATGAAAGACGAAAAAACATTAAGAGAAGTAATACGAGAAATAAGTAAAATGACAGGCAAAGATGTATCTCAAGAAAAAGAAGATAAAATTATAAATAATATTTTAAAAGACAAAGTTCCACAAAACATCGATAAAATGTTTTAAATACCTTAATTGGTATTTTTTTTATGCAAAATCACACAACAATAAAAATAAAATTGACGATATAAAAACGTTCTTTTTTTTTATGGTCTAACATAAAGTTAACTGTATAAGGAGAATGTTTATGGATAAATATGAAATTATTAAAAATATTGCTAAAAGAAGTGGTGGAGATATTTATCTAGGCGTTGTTGGAGCAGTAAGAACTGGAAAATCAACTTTTATTAAAAGAATGGTAGAAACATTAATCGTACCAAATATAGAAGATGAATATGAAAGAAAAAGAGCCCTAGATGAAATTCCCCAGAGTGCAGCAGGAAAAACTATTATGACAACTGAGCCTAAATTTGTACCAAACAATACAGCAAAAATAAAAATTGACGATTTTACATGTAATATTAGATTAATAGATTGCGTAGGCTATATGATTGACAAAGCTCAAGGAGCAACAGATGAAAATGGTCCAAGAATGGTTAAAACACCGTGGTATACAGAAGAAATACCGTTTATTGAAGCAGCAGAAATAGGAACAGAAAAAGTTATAAAAGATCATTCTACAATCGGTATCGTAGTCACTACAGATGGTTCAATAGGAGACTTCGAACGAAATGATTATATAGAGGCAGAATCTAGAGTAATCGAAGAATTAAAAAATATTGGAAAACCATTTATCATCATATTGAATTCAACTCATCCAACTTTACCGGAAACACAAAAACTAGCAGAATCTTTAAAAGAAGAACACCAAGTTCCTGTTCTTCCAATAAGTATTGAAGCTATGAATGAAAAAGATATGTATGATATTCTAAGAGAAGCTCTATATGAGTTTCCGGTACTAGAAATAAAAATTAACATGCCAGAATGGATTGCTATTTTAAATCCAACTCACCCAGTAAAAGAAAACTATATCAAAGCCATTAAAGAAAGTGTTATAGAAATAGACAAATTAAAAGATATAGAACATATTACAGATCATTTTTTAAACAATGAAATGATTGAAAAAGCTTATCTATCAGAAGTAGACCCGGCAACAGGAATAATAACCATCACGTTAACAGCTCCTGCCGATTTATATAATAAAACTTTAACAGAAATTATAAAAATCGATGTAAAAAGTAAAGCCGATTTATTAGCCCTATTTCAAGAATATAATACTGCAAAAAAAGAATATGACCAGATTAAATACGCATTAAAAATGGTCAAACAAACTGGTTATGGGGTAGCTACACCATCTATTGAAGATATGAAACTAGACAAACCAGAAATAGTAAAACAAGGCCCAAGGTATGGAGTAAAATTAAAAGCAGTTGCCCCATCAATACACATGATACGAGTAGATGTTGAATCCACTTTTGAGCCTATTATAGGTAGTGAAGTACAAAGCAAAGAACTAATCGACTATTTAACAAAAGATAAAGATAAAAATCCAAACGACATATGGAAAAGTGAAATTTTTGGCAGAAGTTTAGATTCGATTGTTCAAGAAGGTATACAAGCAAAAATCAATATGATGCCAGATAATATTAGACTAAAATTACAATCCACCCTAACTAAAGTAGTAAATAAAGGTTCTAGCAATATGATAGCCATTGTAATATAAAACAATCCACAATTTTTGTGGATTGTTTTATTAAATAAATTTAAATTGTCTTTTTTTCAACAGCATTATTAGAATTCTCAAAAGGTATATGAAAAACTTGATAAAATTCATCAACTGTTCTGAATGCAAGTGATTCATGTTGATAAATAAAAGTATCATCAAACATACATAAATCCGGATATAATCGACTAAAAGAATTTATTTGCCCTTCCATCAAGCTATCAGGAACAAAAATTAAACACTGTAAGCCTCTGTCCAAATCTAAAGTAGTATTTAAAAACATAACCACCCCACGACGAGTAAAACTTGATGCTTGTAGCATAATATGTTCTCGTGAATCATATGGAATATTGAGTGAGGTAAAAGCTAATAAATTAGTAATATCATCCTCAAAACTTGCATTATGTAACTGTGATCGATCTGTTACATCAAACTCTTCTACCCACTTTCCAAAACTCAACACCTTGCCGTCTGGAATCATTATAAACCCAAGAACAGAAATAAGATTAAACATCTCATCAACTCCAATTTAACATTAATTATAGCGCGCACAATAAGTAAACAGTAAAAAAGTATAAAATAGAAAATATTTTATTAAAATCCATTTAAAAATTTAATATTTTTTCCATAAAGATTAATAAAAACAAATTATGTAATAACCACCAATAAATCAACATTTTTTCCATCGAAACATAATAGTATTTAAATCCTTACCATATATAAAACTACCAAATTCTACAACTGCATTAATATTAGGAATATTATCAACATCACAATAATAATAGCCATCCATATAATATTTATCACAATTCGGCAAAGAAAAATAATTTTGAGTTTTAAAGTAAACTTTTTCATCAAGATAAACCAAAACTCTAAAATCCAAACCATAATAATCAGTATCTTCAAGCTGAACTAATTCAATAAAAAAACCCAATTTAGAATGAAGATACACTTTTACTTTATAAAATCCCCAAAGAAATAAACGATATCTAAGTTTTAATAATAATGACTTGACTAACTCTATGACAGCCTCTTTATCACAAGAAATATTAGCCAAATAAGAGGAGTTAACAAATATTAAAAATTTTTGATTTCCTAATTTCTCAATTCTCAAACTATCTTCACCTAATGTAATATATGAAAAAAGTCTAAATAACATCACCGTTAATTAGACTTTCAATTTTTTTAACAACTTCTTTTACTCCTAATTTAGTAACACTAGAAAAAACTACCAAATCATCACCAACCACCAAATCTAACGTATCTAAAATATCTTTTAAATTTTTTTCTTTTTTGCTTCCACCAACTTTATCAGCTTTTGTTGCAATAACAGTAACTGGCAAATTATAATACTTTAAAAAATTATACATAAGTAAATCATCTTCAGTAGGTTTATGCCGAAAATCAATTAATAAAAATACACGCTTCAAAACCGTTCTTTTTTCTAAATATTCCTCTATCATCATACCAAATTTTGATTGCGTCTTTTTATCAACAGAAGCATATCCATATCCAGGAACATCAATCAAATAAAAACTATCATTAACAGAATAAAAGTTTAGTGTTTGAGTTTTTCCCGGTCTAGATGAAGTATACGCTAAATTTTTTCTAGATAAAATTGCATTAATAAAACTACTCTTACCAACATTACTACGTCCCACCAATAAAAATTCTGGTTTTCCCTCTTCTGGATATTGACTACGTCTTGTAGCAATAATTTCTAAACTCGCATCTTTAATTACCATATCCTACACCTCTCTTTGATATTCTATCAAAACTTGATCTAAATCTTCAATAATATTCATTGCTTGTTCCAATGTTTTTACTCTAACCCCACTCGCAAATTTATGACCTCCACCATGATGTTTTTCTGCTACTTGATTAATTATTGGTCCTCGAGAGCGAATAGAAATACGAAATTGATTATTCTTTATATCCTCTGTAATCGTAACCCAGACAAGAACTTCTTTAATAAAATTAAAATTATTAATCATATTACCGGCACTAGCACTATCAACTTCGTATTTCTGTATTATAGAATCAGTAATTACAACATAACCCAATCCATTTGGCGTCACATTCATATTCAAAGAAATGTAGCCTTCTAACCTAACCTCATTTAAGGGCCTTAAATAAAGTTTTTGATAACAATTAGAAAGATCAAATGGATATTTATCTAAATAATAAGAAATTAAAGAAAACAAATGTGAAGTAGAACTATCAAATAAAAAACGATTAGAATCAGATACCAAACCCATATATAATAATTCAGAAATAGAAGAATTTAATCGAAACTTCATTTGAATTAAAAGCTCCATAATAATTTCACAAGTAGAAGATGCTAAGTCATTAATAATCTCTAATCCTCCAAAGCTTTCTACAAATGGGTGATGATCAATTTTTACAACATAAGAAAAGTCATCAAACGAAGCAGAATCTACTCTCTTTTTATCAGGTGTATCAGCTACGATTAACAAAGCGTCATTAACCTTTTCTATTTTATCCAACTTCCCAAGATGAACAAATTTCTGACTTCCCGTACCAACAGCCAAAACTTTTTTTTGAGGAAAATTAAGTTTAATAGCATCACGAAGAGCTAGCTGACTACATAAAGCATCTGGATCCACGCCGATATGTCTAGCGATAACTATTGTATCATACTTTTTAATTATCTTTAAAAGCTTATTATGCATAACAAACATCCTATCTATTAATCAAATACAATGTATCCCTAGCAATCATTAACTCTTCATCTGTCGGAATAACATAAACAGCAATAGAAGAATCATCAGTACTAATTTTGACAATTTCTCCGCGCATATTATTTTTATCTAAGTCAATTTTAACTCCCAAGCATGCCAACTCTTCACAAATCTGACGACGAATAGGAATACTATTTTCACCAACTCCAGCCGTAAATACAATAACATCAGCACCACCAAGCAACACATAGTATTGAGCAATATAGTCAACAACACGACGCACATATTTGTCACGTGCAACTATAGCCTTTTCATCTTGCTCATCACATTTCTTTAAAACATCACGCATATCACTACTATATTCACTCATGCCATATAAACCACTACGTTTATTTAAATCATCAATAACCTCACTGGCATTTTTACCCTCCTGTTCCATAATATAAGGAATAATAGAAGGATCAATATCACCAGAACGAGTTCCCATCATAATTCCAGCAAGTGGTGTAAATCCCATAGAAGTATCAACACATTTACCATCTTTAATTGCTGTAATACTACCACCGTTACCAACATGACAACTGATTAAACGAAAATCTTCTTTTCCCAATAATTGCTTAACAGTTTGAGCAATATAACGATGAGAAGTTCCATGGGCCCCATACTTTCTTACACCATAATTCTCATACCACGAATAAGGAACAGGATATAAAAATGTTGACTTATCCATCGTCTGATGAAAAGCTGTATCAAATACAGCAACCATTGGAACATTAGGCAAAACTTTTCTAAAAGCTTCTATCCCCAACATATTGGCTGGATTATGTAAAGGAGCAAAACCTTTGATTGCATCTAACTTTTCCATGACATCATCATTAATTAAAACAGACTCTGTAAAAATATCTTTTCCCTGCACAATTCGATGACCAACACCATGAATTTCTTCTAAAGATGAAATAATATTCAAGTCAGTAAGTTTATCTAATAAAATATTAACAGCATCCACATGAGTTGGAAGATCCACTTCCTGACTAATTTTTTCACCATTAAATTTAATTGTATAATTACTGCCTTCAATACCAATACGTTCAAATAACCCACTAGCAATAACAGACTCATCATCCATATCAAATAAACTAAATTTTAGGGAACTACTTCCCGCATTAATAGAAATTATTTTCATAACATCCCTCTTTCTATAACCTATAAATATTATACTACAAAGACTAAAAATTTAAAAGAAAATAAAACATACTAAAAACAATCAAGAACCAAATATCATCATCAACATTTATTTTCTAAACGTTAACGAAAAGAAAAATAATAGATTACTATCCGAATCTAAAAAATTTACTATAGATTAAGAACTCATCTTATGTTTAATTATCTATCAATAAAAAGACTTATCACCTTCGATAAGCCTTATAACTTTATAATGAAATCTTACTAAAATATATTTACTGACAGTAAATTTCATATGTATCTCTAGCAATCATCAATTCTTCATCTGTTCCTAAAACATAAACAGGAATAGTAGAGTTTTCTTTAGAAATAACTCCTTCTACACCTTTACGAACAACAGTGGCTTCATTTTTTTCTTCGTCAGCTATTACACCAATAGCAGCAAGTTTTTTCATAACTCCACTACGAATAATAGGGTCATTTTCTCCTCCACCAGCAGTAAAGCAGATTGCATCAACTTTACCACCAAGTTTCATATAAAATCTAGCAATATAATCAACAATCTTATTAGTATACATATCAATGGCTAAAACACCTTTAGCTTCATTATTTTCATAAGATTCATCAATATCGCGTAAATCACTCATACCGGCAACACCTTGTAAGCCACTTTCAAAGTTTAGTTTTTTATCAACCCATTCCAAGCTTTGTTCTTCTTTTTGCATAATATAACTAATTAAAGAATAATCAATATCCCCAGAACGAGTCCCCATCATGATACCAGCATTAGGAGTAAATCCCATAGAAGTATCAATAGATTTACCTTCTTTTACAGCAGTAACACTACCACCACCACCAATATGGCAAATAATTAAATTTGGAACTTTTTCCAAAATATTAGTCATTTTCTCTGTAATAAATTTATGACTTAAACCATGAAAACCATATTTTCTCACTCCATATTTAGCATACCATTCATAAGGAACTGGATATAAATAAGTTGCTTCATCCATTGTTTGATGAAATGCAGTATCAAAACAAGCAACATTTACAGCATTAGGAATAGCTTCCATAAAAGCCTTTATTCCTTTTAATGCAGCCGGATTATGAAGTGGAGCAAGAGGTGAAATTGCCTCTACCTCTAAAAGTAATTCATTATCAATCTCTGAAGATTTAGAATACTTGCTACCACCATGAGCAATACGATGACCTACTGCTTCAATCTCATCCAAAGAAGCAATAACTTTAAATTCTAATAAATGCTCAAGCAATAAAGAAACTGCTTCTTTATGATCTTTCATCTCTACTAAAGCAGATGCTTTTTCTTCTCCTATTTTTAAGTTATAACAAGAACCATCAAGACCGATACGTTCATATTGTCCTTTCATAATTATTTTTTCTTCAGGCATTTCATATAAACGAAATTTTAAAGTACTACTACCTGCATTAACTGATAATAATTTCATAAAATATCTCCTCGCTTTACATACCATACTATAACATATTTAGCAAAAAATAAAAAGAAAAAATAAAATAAAAAGATAGGCTTAATTGCCTATCTTGTAAGCTATATGTTATTTGTTATTATAGCTTCCACTAACTTGGTTCATTCCATTTTGAACTAAACGTCTTGTGATTTCACCACCAACTGTACCATTAGCACGGCTAGTAGCATCTGGTCCTAAATTAACACCAAATTCGTTAGCTATTTCATATTTCATTTTATCAATAGCTTGTTTAGCACCAGGAACTCTCATTTTCATAGTAGAATTCTTTGTGTTGTTCATTTCATTCACCTCCTACATTCATAGGTTGTGAAGTTTTTCTAATTTAATACAAAAAATTAATTGGAAATTTATAACAAATTAGAAAATTCTTTTTCTTCGTCAACAACCACAACAGTATCAACAGTTTCTACAGCTGTATCAAGCATCGGAAGAAAATCAAATTTACCTTCTTCTTTTTTTGCTTGTTCTAAAGAAGGATTTATAACAGGATGCTTAGGAACAAACACAGTACAACAATCTTCATATGGTAAAATACTAATATTATAAGTATCTATTTTTTTAGCCAAATCTATAATTTCTAACTTATCAAAACAAGCAAGCGGTCTTAACACTGGCATATTAGTAACTTCATTAATCACTCGCATACTAGTAAGTGTCTGCGAAGCCACCTGGCCAACAGATTCACCATTAACAATAGCAAAACCGTGATATTTATCAGCCAATTTTTCCATAATTCGATACATCATGCGTCGCATAATAGTAATACAATAACTAGGATGACAATGTTTGTAGATTTCTTCTTGAATTGGAGTAAAATTAACAATATGTAAATGTACTTCTGTCGTATATTTTGCCAATCGTTTAGAAAGTTGAATAACCTTATTTCTAGCATCTAAACTAGTATGAGGAATAGCTTCAAAATAAACACAATCAATAGGCACACCGCGTTTCATAACTAAATACCCACTAACTGGAGAATCAATACCTCCAGACAACATCAATAAGCCTTTAGGCTGAGTTCCAATAGGATAACCGCCAGCTCCTGTATAAGCATTAAAATAAATATAACTATGAGCTTCTCTAATTTCTAATTTAATAAACAATTCCGGATGATGAACATCAACAGAAACATGATTCTTATTTTTTAAAACTACACCACCAAGAAGATGGTTCATTTCTTGACTATGTATAGGAAAAGACTTATCACTCCTTTTGGTTTCAACTTTAAATGTTTTAAATGATAAATCCTGAATCAAACGTACTAATAACGTTTTAATAGAATCAATATTAGTATCAACAATATAAGCAATATGATACATATGGATACCAAATACACAATCTAACTTCTTCTTAATCAACTCTAAATCATTATCTTGAAATTCAATATACATACGACTACGATCTTTATAAATAGAAATATCAAAATTTTTTAATTTATTTTTAATATTTTGATACAATGTATTAATAAAAAAATTACGATTACCTTTTTTAGTACTAAGCTCTCCATATTTTATAAGAATTACTCGTTTCATTTAACCACCTCAATATCTTCCATATTTTAACACAAAAAGAAAAAGAAGAAAATACTTTCTTCCTTATTCACTCACTTTTTTCAAATAACGATACTTAGTTTCTTTAAAAACTTGATATTTTTCCGGTATTTCCTGTACATGTTTATAATCAGTCTTATTCAGTTTATTAAATTCATATAGAAAAATATCTTCCTCTAAATTTTCAGAAAAAACATTTTCATTACCATTTGGATAATTATAAAAAACACTTTTTTGCACTTTTCCGGCAACTTTTTTAGAAGACCAATTTCCTACTTGATAAATAGTATAAGACTTTTCCAAACTATCTTGTTCAAAAATCAAATAATTCCCACATTCTAAAGTAACATATTTTTTATTATTTTTAATTACAACCTTAGATTGATAAGGATTACAATATTTTTCTCCTTTAAAAGGATTTTTAATATTAGAAAAAAGTTTTTTATCAATAATCATTTCCAAATAATAACTATCCTGTATTACATCTTCAATATATAAATTAGAAACCGCTAAAGAAAACATCCTAGCATTATTTGACATAATATCATATTTTTCTTGGTAATCCGTTTTAAAAACCCGAGCTAACAAAACCACCATAATAATAAGGAGCATTACAAATACAGTTAATACTTCGTATGCAGCAAAACCAAATCTCTTTTTATTTATCATACACGGCCAACAACTTTCTATATATATTTTCATCAACCAATGAAACAGCTTTAATAGAAACATCTAAAGCTTTCTTATATTCGCCCTTAAAAAATAATTTTTCAGCGTCTTCAAGTCCTGTGTCAACTTCATCATAAACAAGACGATATCTATTTCCAAAAACAATAGCCATTTCAGCAAGCTGGGCAGTTTTAATCATCTCATTAGTTGTATTATATAATTTAAGAACCAAATCACGTGCCGTATCAACCCGAGTATTTAAAGTTCTAATAACAATAGGTTTTCGTTTTAACTCCTTAATTACCTCTTCTATAGCTTCATTAGCTTCCGATAATTGAACAAAATAATTATTAGTAATAATAGGAAGTTTATAGCCTCTCATTTTTTCTTTACTTTGCTTCAAAAATGACTCTATCTCCTCTAACTGCTCTCTTGCTCTTATTTCATCATCATACATATTTCCCAAAGATTTTAAAGCTTGATCCAAGTCATCTTCCATCTTTTTCAAACGAATAGTTAACTCTTCTACTTCCTGCTGTAATAAAGAATAAGGCGATGATTTAGCCTCTACTTTAGCCACCATCTTTTTATAGTCATCATTAATAACAACCAAAACTTTATTAACTTCATGTATAGTCTCTACATCTTGATCATTTAAATCATACATATTTTTAATATCGTCCAACTGATTATAAACTTCACATACTACTTTATTGGTTTTTTCAAGCTTTTTAGAAAAATCTCTTTCCATTTCCACATAAACTTTTCGAGAAAGTCGTTCTTTTTCAAAATCTACAAACAAAGAATCATAATAATCAAGCATGGTTTTTAATTCAAACATACAATCCTCTAAATTTAATACTCTTATCTTATCCAAAATATGATCAATATTTTTTTGAGACTCTTCCAAATTATAAGGAACATTTAAATAATCCAAAGGATAACCTTGTTTAACCATATCATCATTAAGTTCTGAAACTTCCTTCATACGGTTAGGAATAACTTGTTTCGCCATTAATAATAAATCAGGAACTTCTTTAATTACAATACCCATGTGTTCAATCATCGTATCTAGTGCTTTTACTATATGAACCACTTCACTATATTGATTGCTTTCCATTACCTTTTCAAAATCTAAAAATCTTCGTTCAATATTTTCTAATTGTAACTCAACAGCTTCCTGCATCTCATCATACATTTGACGATGATCTTGAAAGTCTTTGTTAAGTTCTCTATATTTGGTCTTAAGTTTTATAACAATAGCCCGGTATTTTTCCTCACTCAAAGTAATTTCTTTAATTTCCTCCAATAAAGAATCCGCAGATTCCCGAACTTTATAAATTTCTAATTCTGTTTTTGCTAATCGGTAAATACAATTCTTATAATCCTTTTTATCAATATAAACATCTAAATCAATAAGCATATCATCAATCTTAGATAATTTATTTTCTCGAATCTCAACAAACCTATCTTGCCAATCATTATATTTTTCTTCCATTTTATCATTTTTAATGATTGGCTCAACCTTTGACAATTCTAAAGAAACTGGAGTACTAGCCACCATATTTTTAGCAATTTCTAATTCATGAACTTTACTTCGATACTTATTAGTGAATGACTTCCTCATAAAGTGAAGCACAACAATAACAACAATAATACATATAACTAAATAAGATCCAATAACCAAATACTGTCCTTGCATACTTCACCACCTTATCATATACCCTTATTCTAACACAAAATACTGACAAATTTCTACTATTTTAAAAAAATTATAACGGAAATAAATACCAAATGATATATTCTTTAAATGAACTTTAAGTACAGGATAAACGCATGAAAAATTTTTAAATTAGTCTATGCTTGATTTTCGAGCATAGACTTTATTTGTGATGTATTGA
>CALVYB010000030.1 GCA_944371955.1 uncultured Bacilli bacterium | reverse complement strand
ACATATCTGTTTTTCTTGATAGTTGGCATGGTAGAGAACAATTGCTTCACTTCTTTCGTAAAATACCGAAACTCAAAAATTCCTTTATCTATCTTTTTAATACAATGTATTATATAATAAATAAGCATTAAGTCAAGTTATCATTGACTTAATGCTATAAAAATTGTAATAAGTGAATCATTGTCAATGGTTAAAATAAACTCGCTTTGCTCGCCATTGACAATTTAACAATTATAAGTCTTATTGCACATTAATTGTGCACTTCTTTTTTTAAAATACGAATAATTAGTTACAATATATAGTTTTTTAAAAAATATTTGTTTTTTTATTTGATTATGTTATAATAGGCGTATCGATGTTGATTAAGAAGTAGTAGTAAATGAAGTCTTTGTAGAGAGTCTGTGGTAGGTGAAAACAGGTAAGAATAGTTTATGAATTCGTCTTAGGAGTCCCTATAACAAAATTATAGGCGTTAATCGCGTTAAGATAATGAGGTAGTTAAATAACTATAAATTAAGGTGGTACCGTGTTTAAATACACCCTTAAGTTATAGTTATTTTTTTATTTTGAAAGGGTGATTGAATGAAAGTTTTAGAAGTTAAAGAGATGATTCTTGAAGATTTGAAGGAAATTAATGATTTAAAAACTTTAAATGATTTAAGAGTAAAATATTTAGGTAAAAAAGGTCTTATTACTGAACTTAATAGTGAAATTAAAAATGTTCCTAATGAAGAGAAGAAGGCTTTTGGTCAGAGTGTAAATGAGGTTCGTACTTTATTTCAATCTACTTATGATGAAATTAAGAGTCGATTGGAAACAGAGCAGTTAAATAAAAAGCTTGCTAGTGAAGCAATTGATATTAGTTTACCTAGTACTAAAGTAAGTATGGGTGCTCCTAATATTTTAGAAAAGTTGATTGAAGAAGTAGAAGAAGTATTTATGTCTATGGGATATGATGTAGTTGATGGACCAGAAATAGAAGAAGATAAATATAATTTTGAAATGTTAAATATTCCAAAAGGCCATCCTGCTCGTGATGCCCAAGATACGTTTTATCTTGAAGGTGAAGAGATTTTACTTCGTAGTCAAACTTCTCCTGTTCAAGTTCGTACTATGTTAAAAGGAAAAGGTGAGGTACCAGTTCGTGTTATTTGTCCCGGAAAGACTTATCGTCGTGATGATGATGATGCAACACATTCTCATCAATTTATGCAAATCGAAGGATTACTTGTTGATAAAGATATTTCATTATCAGATTTAAAAGGAACTATTGATGTTATTGTTAAAAAATTATTTGGTGAAGATGTAGAGACTCGTTTTCGTCCAAGTTATTATCAATTTACAGAACCTTCTGTTGAAGTAGATATTAGTTGTTTTAATTGTAAAGGAAAAGGTTGTAATATCTGTAAACATACTGGTTGGATCACTATTGCAGGAGCTGGTGTTGTTCATCCAAATGTACTTCGTATGAGTGGATATGATCCTGAAGTTTGGAGTGGCTTTGCTTTTGGATTTGGAGCTGAGCGTATGGCTATGCTTAAGTATGATATTAATGATTTAAGAGTATTTTATAACACAGATTTAAGAGAAGTTAGAAATTTTGATAGAGGGGAGTTAGAGAATAATGATTAGTTTGGAATGGGTTAAAGATTATATTGATATTAGTGATCAAGATCTAGAACAGTTAGCTGTTAAAATTACAGAAGCTGGTATTAATGTAGAAAAAGTTATTACAAATCATATTGATCATTTAGTTATTGGTAAAGTAGTAACTTGTGTTGATCATCCTGATAGTGATCATTTGCATTTGTGTCAAGTAGATATTGGTAAAGAAGAGTTACAACAAATTGTTTGTGGTGCTCCTAATGTTCGTGCAGGATTAAAAGTTATTGTTGCTTTACCAGGAGCTGTCCTACCAGGAAATTTTGAAATTAAAGCCAGTAAGATTCGAGGGGTAGAGTCTAATGGTATGATTTGTGCTTTATATGAACTTGGTCTTGAAGAAAAAACTGATGAAGCTTATGAACGTGGTATTGAAGAATTATCTGATGATGCTCCTGTTGGTAAAGATCCACTTGTTTATTTAGGTCTTGAATCTACTTTATATGAGCTTGATATTCATAAACATCGTAATAATGATTGTTATTACCATATTGGATTTGCTTATGAAATTGCAGCAATTTTAAATCGTAAAGTTACTTTACCTGATTGTAATTATCAGGAACAAAGTGATTCAGTCGAAAATCATTTTTCATTAGAAGTTAATACTACAAAGTGTCCTTATTATTTAGCTAAAATGGTTACTGATGTAAAAATAGGGGAGTCTCCTGAATTTATTCAAAGACGTCTTATTGCAGCAGGTATGAGACCGATTAATAATGTAGTTGATATTTCTAATTATGTTATGTTAGAGTTTGGCCAACCACTTCATTTCTTTGATAAAGATACTTTAGGTAATCATATTTTAGTAAGAGATGCTTGTGAAGGAGAAAAAGTTATTACTCTTGATGGTAAGAATCGTATCTTACGCAGTAGTGATATAGTTATTACTGATGGTAAAAAGCCTGTATGTATTGCTGGCGTTATGGGTGGAGAAAATACAGAAGTTACTGATAATACTAAAAATATTTTAATTGAAGCAGCCATTTTTGATGCGGTTAGTATTCGTTATACTGCAGCTCATCTTGATCTTCGTAGTGAAGCTAGTATTCGTTATGGTAAAGGTTTAAATTATGAATATACATTGATGGCAATGAATCGTGCTTGTCATTTACTTGAGAAATATGCTGGTGCTAAAGTACTTTCTGGAATGGTTTCTCATGATGTTGTTGATAAAACAGAAAAAGTAGTAGAGTTTAAACCGGAGCAAGTTGATAAAATGTTAGGTATTCGTATTACTGAAGAAGATATGAAATATGAACTTGAAAAGCTTGATTTCCCATATACTATCAATGATGGAGTTTTTAGGGTTGTAATTCCTAAAAGAAGATTGGATATAGATCCTAATGTTAATGATATTGCTGAAGAAATTGGACGACTTTATGGCTATCAAAAATTAGTTTCTACTTTACCTCGTGTTGGTATTCGTCGTGGAGAGTATATTGGCGATGTTAAATATCGTAAGGCTGTATCTAAAAGACTTCGTAGTTTAGGATTTAATGAAGTAAAAACTTATACTTTAGTATCACCTGATATGAGTAAAAAGTTTGATTATGAAGGAAAAGAGAAAGCAGTTCTTCCAAATCCGATGAGTATTGATAAGAGTGTAGTTCGTACTACTTTAATTCCATCTTTATTAAATGTATATCAATATAATGTTGATCGTAAAGTAGATAATATTGCTATTTATGAAGTTGCTAAAACATATGATAAGGCTTATCAAGAAGAGAGTAAGGTTTCTTTCTTAATGAAAGGAAATTATACTAGTAATCCATGGCAAGGTAATTTGAAAGTAGACTTTTATTTAATGAAAGGTTTCGTTGAAGACATACTTTGTTATTTTGGTTTTCAAAATCGCTATAGTTTTGAAGTTCATCCAATTCCTGATATGCATCCAGGAAAATCATGTACAGTTTTACTTGATAGAAAGCCTATTGGTGTTTTAGGGCAGGTTCATCCTAGTATTTGTAAAGATGAAGTTTATGTTTGTGAACTTTCTTTACAAGCTTTAATGCAAAAAGTTAAACCACTTAAATTTAAAGAAGCTAGTAAATATCCAACTATGACAAAAGATGTTGCATTTATTATACCTAGAGAAGTTCCTTCTAAGGATATTGAAGTTACTATTAAAAAAGCTGGTGGTAGATTGTTACGATCTATTTGTGTATTTGATGTTTATGAAGGTGAACATGTAAAAGAAGGTATGAAGTCTATTGCTTATAATTTATTGTTTATGGCAGATGATCGTACTCTTACAGAACAAGAGGTTATGGAAACATTCAATCATATTATAGATAAAGTGGTATCTGTTCACTCTGCAGAATTACGTGATAAATAAAAAAAGCTGAATTATTCTTCAGCTTTTTTTTTAGTGTTTACTATTTTTAATTTAGTGTTGATTTCTAAATTTTTAACAGTATTTAGTGGTAGAAAATATACATTATAAACTTTACGTTTTGGAAAAATATATTTTTCTGTCTTCATATTTTCATACATATATAAAATATTATCTTCTTTATCAGTTAAGACGATGTCTATTTTTTGACATAGAAAATTCGTTGTTACAAATCGTTTTTTTGGAAATTTTATTCCATAATCGATTGGCTCTAAGACAAATTTTAGTCCTTTAAATCTATCCCAAAATTTTGTTAATTCTATTAATTTAATTTTTTTTCTTTTTACTTGTAAGTACATATTTTTCCTTCTTTCACATATATTTTAACATGTTTTTGTTCATTTACAAAGTATATTAAGTGTGATATTATATATTAGGAAAAGGAGGTAATAATATGAGTGGACATTCTAAATGGGCAACAATTCATCGTAAAAAAGGATTAATTGATGCTGCTCGTGGTAAAGTATTTCAAAAGTTAGCCAAAGAAATTATGGTAGCAGCTAAAGGTGGTAGTCCTGATCCAGATCAGAATGCAGCTTTACGTTTAGCTGTTGATAAAGCAAAAGCACAAAATATGCCAAAAGATAACATTAATAAAGCAATTGAAAAAGCGACAGGATCTGGAGATGCAGAAAATTACGAAAGTGTTAGATATGAAGGATATGGACACGGTGGCGTTGCATTCATGGTAGATTGTTTAACTGATAATCGTAATAGAACAGCCTCACAAGTTCGTAGTGCTTTTACTAAAGCTGGGGGAAATTTAGGAACGGATGGTTCTGTTAGTTACATGTTTTCACGTCGTGGTTCTATTGTAATTCCTGCTGATTATGATGAAGATACTATGATGATGGTAGCTCTTGATGCAGGTGCAGAAGATTTTCAAAAAGTAGAAGACAATTATTTAATTACTACTGATACTGATAATTTCACAAGTGTTCGTAATGCTTTAGAAGAAAATGGTGTAAAAGAATTTTTAGAGTGTGAACTTACTTATATACCAAATATGGAAGTAACACTTGATGAAGAGGGTACAGAAAAAGTACATAAGTTAGTAGATACTTTAGAAGATTTAGATGATGTACAAGATGTTTATTATAATTTAAAAGAAGATTAATAGGAGAATATTATGAGCAAAGAAGCGGAATTAAGAAAAATAAATACAGAAATAAAAGTGTCTATTAACGAAGCTTCTTTTATTTCTAATAGTTGTCGGAATAAATTAATTAAAATGCTTGGAAAAACTTATGATATTAATTTACCTGTAGAGGATTTTGCTAGAATTGATGTAGAATTGTTGGATAATGGTAATATCAATATGCGTGGGGATGAGTATTCACGTGATATGGAATTATCATTTGAAGAAGTTTTGGTAAGATATGAAGAGTTTAAAAGCCAAGCAGATGAGATGTTGAAAAGGCGAGGAAAAAAAGCTTTTCCTAATAGTGAAAAAAATAATATTATTAATTTATTTATTGTATTTATATTGGGAACTTTTTTTGTTCTTTTAGCTATTTTTGGAATTAAGTCTTTTTTTGCAGGTAGATATACGGATTGTATTTGGTTACTGTTTATTGTTTTCTCTTGGCTTATTCCTAGTGTTAGAGAAAGATTTCAACAAGCTTTTCAATATATTAAAAGAAAGTTAAAATAGCAACAAGTGATTGTTGCTTTTATTTTTGTGTTCGATTGCTAGATTTTTTGTTTTGTTATATAATTAGTTTTGGAGTTGAAGAATAATGTATGATTATATAAAAGGAACTGTAGTTGAATTAAAATATAATTCTATTGTAGTTGATAATAATGGGATTGGTTATTTGATTTACGTACCAAATCCTTATGCTTTTGAAGTTAGTAAAGATTATAAAGTTTTTGTTTATCAACAAGTAAAGGAAGATGAAGAAGCTTTATTTGGTTTTAAGACAAGAGAAGAAAAAGAGTTGTTTTTAAAGCTTATTAGTGTTAAAGGATTAGGATGTCGTATGGCACTTCCTATTTTAGCTGTTGGTTCAATCGAAGGAATTATGGATGCAATCGAGAGAGAAAATATTTTATATTTGAAGAAATTTCCTAAAATTGGTGAGAAATTAGCTAGACAAATTATTTTGGATTTGAAGGGTAAATTAGAATTTATTGGTACTGGTATTACTGATGATGTTGTGGAAACAGAAGAAGAATTACAAGAAGCTTTACTTGCCTTGGGATATAAAGATAAAGAAATTAAAAAGGTTGTTAACCAAGTGGATAGTAGTAAGTCTATAGAAGAACAAATAAAAGAGGCTTTGAAGTTGTTATTACGTTAATTGAAAGGAGGAATAATATGCCTGAAGAAAGTGTGATTACAAATTATCGATTAGATGATGATCAAGTTATGGATAATACTATTCGTCCAGAAAGTATTGAGGAGTATATTGGTCAAGAAGATGTAAAAGAGAATATTCGGATTTTTGTTGAGGCTGCTAAAATGAGAAATGAACCACTAGATCATGTGCTTTTATATGGGCCTCCTGGTCTTGGTAAAACTACTCTTGCTTTTATTATTGCGCATGAACTTGGTACTAATATTAAAACTGCTAGTGGCCCTAGCATTGAAAAAAGTGGAGATTTAGCGGCTATTTTATCTTCATTAGAACCTGGTGATGTGTTGTTTATTGATGAGATTCATCGTATGCCTAGGTATATTGAAGAAATATTGTATCCAGCAATGGAAGATTTTTCATTAGATATTATTGTTGGAAGTGAAGGAAATAGTCGTAATATTAAAATTGATTTACCTCCTTTTACATTGGTTGGGGCAACAACTAGAGCAGGAGATTTATCAGCTCCTCTTCGTGATCGTTTTGGTATTACTTCTAAATTACAATTTTATACAGTAGACGAGCTTGCTGATATTATTAAAAGAACAGCTAGAGTACTTGGGGTAGAGATAGAAAACCAAGCGGCCTATGAACTCGCTAAAAGAAGTAGAGGTACTCCTAGAATTGCTAATAGATTGTTTAAAAGAGTAAGAGATTTTGCTTTAGTCAAAGGAAATGGAACTGTTAATTTGGATATTACGAAAGATGCTTTAGAGCGGTTAAAAGTTGATAAAATGGGTCTTGATAATACCGATCATGAGTTATTGCTTGCTATTATCGAAAGATTTGGAGGAGGACCTGTTGGTATTGAAGCATTAAGTAGTTCCATTGGTGAAGAAGTCACTACTATTGAAGATGTTTATGAACCTTATTTATTACAAACTGGTTTGTTAAAAAGAACTAGTCGAGGAAGAATTGCTACTGATAAGGCTTATGAAGTCTTAGGTTTAAAAAAGCAATAAAATGAATTGATTTTTGTCTATAGGTATTTATTATAACTATTTTACAGTTGTTTTAAGAAACTTTAGAAATTTAAGCTAGATAGTTAGGGAGGTAGAAGAGAATGACAGTAGAAGAATTTAATTATGATTTACCAGAGGAATTGATTGCTCAAACACCTTTGAAAAAAAGAGATGAGTCTCGTCTTATGGTTTTGGATAAGGATACTGGGGCAATTGAACATCAGCATTTCAAGAATATTATTTCTTATTTGGAGCCAGGAGATACTTTGGTTTTAAATGATACTAAAGTACTTCCTGCAAGACTTTATGGAGAAAAAGAAGATACTAAAGCTGCTATTGAAGTGTTACTATTAAAAAATATAGAAGGTGATACTTGGGAGTGCTTGGTAAAACCGGCACGTCGTATTAAAGTTGGTACAGTGGTTGTATTTGGACATGGAAAGTTAAAAGCAACTTGCGTTTATGTTGGTGAAGAGGGAATTCGTCATTTTAGCTTTTCCTATGAAGGTATCTTTTTAGAAGTGTTAGAGGATTTAGGAACCATGCCACTTCCTCCGTATATTCATGAACAGTTGGATGATCAGTCTAGGTATCAAACAGTTTATGCTCGAGAAGTTGGTAGTGCTGCAGCACCTACGGCTGGACTTCATTTTACTAAGGAGTTATTAAAAGAAATAGAAGATAAAGGTGTTAATATTGCTTATATTACGCTTCATGTAGGTTTGGGGACTTTTCGCCCAGTTAGTGTTGATACAATAGAAGAACACGAGATGCATAGTGAATTTTATCAAATGACAGGGGAAGTTGCTGAACTTTTGAATGAAACTAGAAAAAAAGGTAAGCGAATTATTAGTGTTGGTACTACTAGTACTAGAACATTAGAGACTATTATGAATTTATATCCAGAGTTTCGTGAATGTAGTGGTTGGACTAATATTTTTATTTATCCAGGGTATAAATTTAAAGCTATTGATTGTTTGATTACTAATTTTCATTTACCTAAATCTACTTTGGTTATGTTGGTATCTGCTCTTGCAGGAAGAGAAAATATTTTACAAGCTTATAAAACTGCAGTAGAAGAAAAATATCGCTTTTTCTCTTTTGGAGATGCGATGTTTATTAAATAGAAAAAATGATAAATATTATTTGCTATTTTAGATTTGTTGTGTTATAATTGTAAACGTCTAAGCGATGATCCGCTGTTTAATTTGAATATGATCATTTGTGAAATATATATTTAGAGAGGAGAACTTATATGAACGTTATTGACAAAATTAATCAAAAACAACTTAATCCTAACGTTCCAGAATTTCGTGTTGGTGATACTGTAAGAGTTGACGTTAAGATTATTGAAGGTAAGAGAGAACGTATCCAAGCATTCGAAGGAACTGTAGTTGCTCGTCGTGGCGGAAGTGTTTCTGAAACATTTACAGTTCGTAAAATGAGTAGTGGTGTTGGAGTTGAAAGAACTTTCCCAATTCACTCACCAAAGATTGCTGGAATTACTGTTGTACGTAAAGGTAAAGTTAGACGTGCTAAACTTACATTCTTAAGAGGTATGGTTGGTGGATATCGTATCAAAGAAAGAGGACAACAATAAAAATAAGGGGTTTCCCCTTATTTTTTCTTTTAAGAATAAAAAAATAGTGATAGAATAATATAGAAAGTAAGGTGTTTATTATGGACGAAGAAAAAAAATCAAAGAAAAAAAGTTATATAAAAGAGTTTTTACCTTATTTTATTATTATACTGGTTGTTTTATTTATTAAGATGTTTATAGTTTCTCCAATTCGAGTAAATGGTGCATCTATGAATCCAACACTAAAAGACAAAGATATTATGTTATTGGATGAGATTAGTTATAGATTTAGTGATATTGAAAGATTTGATATTGTTGTTGTTAAAGAAGATGATGAATATTTAATTAAACGAGTTATAGGTTTGCCTGGTGAAAAGATTGAATACAAAGACAATAAACTTTATATTAATGGTAAATATAAAAAGGAAGAGTTTAAGCACGAGTTAACGAGAGACTTTGCTGTTGAATTAGAGAATGGTGAATATTTTATTATGGGTGATAACCGAATTAATTCTACAGATAGTCGTGTTTTTGGGCCTATTTCTCGTGATGAAATTATTGGTAAAACAACACTTACAATTTTACCAATTTCTAGATTTGGTAGTAAAAAGTAATATATATTGAGTGTACTATATAGTATGCTTTTTTTATTGTTTATTTTGTTATTCTATGATATAAAATAAATAGTTTAGGTGATTGTATGAAATATGTATGTGTTGATGATCAATTAGAGAGATTTAGTGTTATTTTACAGCAAAATAAAGAATTAATGAAAATGTTAGAATATGTTTCTAAACTTCATCTTTCTAATTTTTATATTGTCGCAGGCAGTGTTTTTCAGACGGTATGGAATTATCAAGATGGACGTGACTTAAATTATGAAATTAGAGATTTAGATATTATATATTACAATGCATCTGACTTAAGTGTAGATACTGATATGAAGTATTATAATATGATTAAATCGTATGCGAACAGTTGTGGGTTTAATTATGAAATTGATGTTTCTAACGAGGCTAGAATGCATTTATGGAAGCAAGATAAAGAAGGGGTTACAATTTTACCTTACAAAAGTTCTGAGGATGCTATTAAAAGATGGATTGCTACTGTTCATGCAATAGGAATTACTTTAGAAAATGATAAACTAAAAGTTTATGCTCCTTACGGGCTTTCAGATATTTTTAGTAGGACTATTTGGCCTATTAAGCATGAAGGTAATTCTAAAGAATTATATAATAAGAAAGTGTTAGGATGGAAGAAAAGGTTTTCTAATTTGTCTGTTATAGAGTGGTAAGTATTAGTATTAACATTTTGTTAGAATAGCATAAGAATGTTGTTAGTATAGAAGAATTATTTGCCTTTATCAACAGGGATTTTTTTGAAAAATGATAGCTCTTTAGAATAATGTTTATATATTATTTTTTCTTTTACATTTATTAGTATTTTGGCATAAGTACTTTTTGTAACATTATCGTATAATTATATTTAGAATTTAGAGAATGAGTTATTAGAAAGAGGATGAAATTATGAGGAATTTTGATTATTTGCGTGACAGAGTGTATACTGTTGATTTAGTTAGGATTATTAAAGAGTATCAAAGTATTTTACAAAGTTATACATTAGACTATTTTTTAGAAATGGAACAAGAGCAAGTGAAACTATTTTCTAGTAAGATAATTTCCTTTTTAGAGAATTTTGATCATCCATATCCTAATGATTTATCTAGTAGAATTAATGAAGAATTGTTGGATCCTAATGTTGTTAACAAGTTACAACCTCCTAAGTATCAATATCCACATGATGCTTCTTTTACTGGATGCCAAGTAGAGGTGGTGGCTAGTGAGTTGTTTTGTTTTGAGGATAGTATTGCTAATTATGTTGCTAGAATATGGGAAAAATCGTTGAGTGGGTTTTCTTCTTTTGAAAATGGAGAAGATTTTTCTTTTGTTGCAACAGTAACTAGTAATCCAGAACAATTTCCTGGAGGAAGATATTATAGAGCAAATGGGCACGCTTATACCTGTGCTACTTTATTTACTAGTAATATGTTAGATAGTTTTCAAGACGGTAAGTTATTATTGGTTACGGATGTTAATAATAAGAATTTTTTGGGAGCTAGTGAAGTTGATATTGCCACAAGAGAGGAAACTTACCCAAGTCTTAAAACATTAGGGAAAGTTGGTAATCAATATATTGGAGCAGGTTATTCTTTTTCTGGAAATGTTTGTACTAGATTATTAACTCCAGATTTGTTAGAAAAGAGGAGGTTAACACTTAATGAACTTTCAGGTAACTCTATTAATGAAGTTATTTTAGATAAAGAAAAAACTAATTATACTGGTATTATTTTATTAAGTGATGGATGTGACTTTTTGATTGGAGAATATTTAACTGCGTTAGAAGCTCATAAATCTATGAATCTTAATTTTAAATGTCTTAATAAAATGTTGTACCAACCGTATATTATTATGCCTGAACAATTACAAATGTTAAGTGACAAAATTGATTCTCGAATTTCGTTTTATGAAGATAATTATGGTGTGGAAGCTACTAAAAATATTTTATCTGGGTATATTCAGGATGTTGTTACACCGATGAAATATTCTAGTGAAGTAGAGAATTTAATTTTATTAAAAGTTCAGAGTTATGGAAGCGAGAAAAATGGAGTTAAATAATAGATTAGTTTTTTAGAAAGAAGATTTTATTATCTTCCTAAAATATTGTAATTGCTATTGCTAGAGAATATGGTCCTGGTGGAAGATATGTTGGTGAGTTGTTGTAAAAGAGTTAAATGTTGAGTTTTATGAAAAATAGAAATAACTAGTCTGGGTATATTTATAAAATGTAGATTATGCAATTAAAAATAAAATAAATTTGTTAGTTATGCAGATTGATAAGGAGGTTTTTGTTTTATGATTAAGCAATTTTTAGATTATAAAAGTAAAAAAATGGAAGAGATTTTAAATAATGTTGTTCTCACTGAACAACAGAAACAAAAGCTTTATCAAGGTTATCTTTCACTTCTACAAAGAGTTCTACCAGAAAATGAACTTGCTTCTTGTGTTATTAATCTGGATTTTTGTAATGATTTAATGCAATCTATTTATAATAAAGAAATACCTTTAGTTATGGATTCGTCTGATTTATCAATTGTTTTGGGGCAAGATATGCCTAATTCTATGGGAGATAATTACTGTAGTGTTACAATTGATGTGAGACATTTATATATAGTAAAAAAGCAATAAGTCTAGTAAAATGTAATTATCCACAAAACATTTTTATTAGAAAGGACTTATCGCTATGACAAGTATATCACATTATCCACATAGTTTAAATACTAAATATTATGCTGTTTTATTATATAGAAACGGAAATCCTATATCTTTTGTTTGTAGGAGATATAAATGTTCTAAAGCATCTCTTATGCGTTGGAATAAAAAATTTGATGGAACTAAGGATTCTTTAATTGATAAATCTCATAAACCTATATCAAAGCATCCTAACGCTCATACTGATGAAGAACTATCTTGGATTAAAAATTATATTAGAAGAAACCCAACAATTTCTCTTTGTGAACTTTATGGAAAATTACGTGTTGAAAAAGGTTATTCTAGACATGCTTGTTCTTTATTTAGAATTGTTAGAAAACTAAAATATAAAGTAAATACTGTGCACCATTGTAAATATATTCCTAAAAAGTATAATACTCCTACCAATATTGGTGTTAAATGGCAAATAGATGTTAAAGTTGTTCCTAAAGAATGTTATATTGGTGAATTACCTGATAAATTTTATCAATATACAGTTATCGATGAAGCTTCTCGTGAAAGATTCATTTATCCTTATAAAGAACAATCTTCTTATTCAACAATTGATTTTGTTAAACGTGCCATTATTTATTTTGGTTATAAACCTGAAATTATACAAACTGATAATGGCCAAGAATTTACTTACACTATGAATACAGATAAAACTCACCCTTTAGATAACGTTCTAAATAAATTAGGCATAACTCATAAACTGATTAAACCTAGAACCCCTAGACATAATGGTAAAGTAGAAAGAAGTCATAGAAATGATCAACAAAGATTCTATTCATATCTTAGATTCTATTCTTATGACGATTTATTAAAACAAATGAAAGCTTATCTTAAACGTTCTAACAATATTCCTATGCAATCATTAAATTGGCTTTCTCCTCTTGAAATGAGACAACAAATTATAGAAAAAAACAATATTTAATAATTACATTGTAACTATATCATATTGCTTTTATTTTTTATATAAATTTTGTCTCACATCATTTACAATTATACATGCCTAATTCTATGGGAGATAATTACCATTTTAGTAGTATTGATGATTTTGTTGTTGTTCATAAAAGTTTGGTTATGCCTCAAAATGATATGATTCAGACACAAGAAAGTAGCGACTTAACTAGGAACATTTATTTTACTGATCCTTCTAGTGGAATTAGTCATAAAACGTCTTTTGTCGTTGGTAATGATACTATTCATTTTACTCTTAATTGTGTAGTTTCTAATCATTTGGCAGGTAATGATTGGGATAATTATCCATATGCGATTATGACTTCTCTTAAAGAGTTAGATCGAGAAAAAGTTGCTGATGTTAAAACGGAAGATACTTTTGTAGATGGTAATGTATATTTAAATGGAAATTATTTTGTTTTTTGTCCATATGGAGAAAGAGAAGAAGTTCAAAGAATAAATCCAAATGCTATAGTTATTGAGTATAAAGATATATCGTTAAATGATGCAATTGGTCGTTTGATTATTTATTGTGGTAAGAAACTAGAAAAATATGGTCCTTTTGGCTGGGATAAGTACTTTGAGTATTGTTCAGATTCTCATGATTTATTAGAGGCCGAAAGAGTCATTGATAAAAATGGATATCCTATTTTAAAAGGTGAGTTTGGTAGAGCACTTCATTCTGAAACTAAATATATGTCTCGTCGTATGTGGAAAAGAGAATATAGAGCGTTACTTAGTCTTTTGTTGTATAATCAACAACAGCAAATTGATATGCCTGATAATGTTGTTGATACGTTATTATTATATAATGGTGCATATTCTTTATCGGGAAGTGTTCCAGTTTCAATTGAGTTGTATAAAGCGTGTGTAATTCCAGTGTTGGGTGAGTTTGGCTATGATGTTGATGATTCTTTTTTTCTGGAGTTGAAGAAAATGGGCAATTTCGTAAAATTATCGATACGTCTTCAGACTCTGTTCCTCAAGTTTATTTGCCACGCTGGGAACAACGATTAAGAGAGAGAGTTATTGCTATGGTAAAAGGTAAGAAGTTGCTTAATGATGGAAAAACTGGAAATAGTAGTAAAAAGTAATGTGACTTTAGAAAACTATTATATGTTTTAAAAATTCTTGTAGCTCGTAATCTGATTCCTTCCTTTTTTTAGAAAATATAAAAAATTGTATTAGTAGATGCTTTGCTGTGTTGTGATTAAAAATGCGTTCTAAATATATATCGGTTACAATTGATTAATTTAAGTGATAAATTTTATCTTGTCAATGTTGTTTTTTAGCCTATTATGATGTTGTGTAGTAGAAACAAAATAGACATTTAAAAGGTTGATGAATGATTAAGAATTGCAGGATAAACGCATGAGAAATTATGCGTTTTTTATGTTAATATATATGTAAGGAATAAAATGTGGTGGTAGTAAAAT
>CALVYB010000029.1 GCA_944371955.1 uncultured Bacilli bacterium | reverse complement strand
CAGTTATACTACAAAAATTATAAAGAAAGGAGTTTCTAATTATGTGAAAAATTCACATAATTAGATTATACGTGATATTATGAAACCTGGTGTAGGTGTTGGAGTAATGATAGTCAAAGAAAATAAGGTTTTATTAGGGTTAAGAAACCCTGATAAAGTCAAAGCAAGTAGTGAATTGCAAGGGCAGGGAACATGGACAATGCCTGGTGGTAAAGTAGAGTTTATGGAATCGTTAGTTAATGCAGCAAAAAGAGAATTAGAAGAAGAAACTAATTTAAAGGCTACAAAATTAGATTTTTTGTGTATATCTGATGATATGACTGATACTGCTCATTATGTTACTGCTGGATTTATTGTTAGAGAATATAGTGGGGAATTAAAAACGATGGAACCCGAAACTATATTAAAATGGGAGTGGTTTGATTTAAATCAATTGCCAGATAATTTGTATGAGCCAAGTAAAAAGTGTATAGATAAATATAAAAAAGGATTAATTTATGAATAAATGTTATATTATTTTTAAAAAATATATAAAAGATATTGAAGTTATATGGTGTAAAAAACATTCTATTATGTAAAAATAAAAGCGGACAATATCAAAAGAATTGTCTGCTTTTTTGATTTAATTATTTAAAAGTCTAAATCTTCTTCACTTGCTAATAGAACTCTACAAACATAGTATAATTTATTTCCTTTTTCATCCTCTTCATAATCTTGTGTTTTGTTTAATTCGGTTAGTATTACAGGGCATAAGGTTTTGCTATTTTTAATTATATTATAATCATTATTTTTTTTATTTGTATTAAACTTTTTTTTGTTATAATCAAATTTAAACGAATAATTTTCTATATTATCAAATAATATTTGACATTTTGATATATATACGTCTTCATTATTTGCTTTTAAATATATGTTGTTACCATTAATTGCAGGACATAATTTCATTGGCCTTCTTTTCTTAAAGTTATTTAATAGTTGTTTGCTATTATTGAAATATAGTCTTAATAATTCATTTTCTGTCATAGCAATAATTGGAATACTAAATTCTTGTATATTTTTAAGTGAATGTTTTAGTTTGAATAGGCTCGTCACAAGATTTCTCCACTTAAAGGCATTTAAATGGTGTAGTCCATTTTTTATTGCTCTATCTGACATAGACATACAATGGAATGCAAAACTAGTAATATTGTATTTATTGTTTAACTCCTTTACAGAATCTAGAATAGTGTCATAATTAATATCGCAAATAGTCGTTTGGATTCTAATGTTATAGCCGTTACATTTTAAATAATTAATGGTTCTCATTGCGTTTAAAAAAGATTTATTGTTGTTTCTTATATAATTATGGATTTTTTCATTCATGCTATCAAGACTGATTGTTATTTTATTTATGTTTTTTGGGTTGATGTCTAATAGCATTTTTTGATATGTGTTGATTGGGGCAAATACATTAGAAACTATTTTTATTTTTATATGGTTTTTTATTGCATATTTTATTATATGATTAGTTAATTCTGGTTGAGTTGTTGGTTCATTGGCCATTATAAAAATTGTATCAATACCATAATTCTTTTTTATTTGATTTAATATAATATCTGAGTTTTCTTTTGAAATTGATTTTTGCCCATGATAGTTGTTATTAATACAACAAAATAAACAATTAAGATTGCAAGTTTCACATATATTATAAGTAATATATACTTTACCATTGATTTTTTTTCTTGGTTTTATTTGAGTTATCAAAGGCTTAGCATTAGATACTATCATATTTCCTTTTTCCATTACCTTCATAAAATCACCCTTTTTAGTTTAGCTATTTTGTTTTTATTATAATATGAGGAAATAAAAAAATCTATATTTCTTGGGTTATTGTTACAACTCATAGATACTATCTTTAATAGAAGAATTCTTGAGTAAATGATATTTATCTATAATCAATTGAATTCATTATAGGTTCTTTTTTGATTATCTAAATAAATTGTATCCTATTATCAAACATAATAGATATTTCTGATAAAATTGGTCATCAATTTCTATAAATTTAATTTTATTTCTTAAATATATTTTTGCAGATAAATATATATTATAGTCTTTAAGTTTCAATTATCTGAGTAAAATTATATTACTATTTGTAAAAATCATCTTTTTTTAATTTTGTGCCATTAACTGTTAAATCAGATATTTTATTTTCTTTAGCATATTTTACTAGTAGGTGTGCTTCATAAGTAGCCAGACTTCTTCCTGAGTTCCAAGAGTTGTCTGATAAAAACCAGTTATCTCTATCAGAAAAACCATCTTTAGAAGCTATCTTCGTAATATGTATATTGGGATAATTCTTTTTTAATATTGCATAGCATCTTTTTAGATGAAATTCACTTGTAATAATAGAAAGATGATTAATATCATTTGACAACAATTTCATAGCGTTTTCTATATTTTCAAATGTATTATTTGATGTATCATCAACTAATATATCATTGGCATTTACTCCTAGAGATACGGCTAATTCTTTCATTTTAATTGCTTCTGGAATTGGGGAATTTTCTTGGTTACTTACTCCGTTTATTCCACCCATAAATATCATTTTTTTAATTCTACCTGTTTTATAAGCGTTCACTGCAGTAGTTACTCTTTCTTTTATTAACATACTATTTCCAAAAACTAAAGCATATTCTGATTCTAATTTGTCATCTTTAACATCAGAATAAACTATACTATCAATTTGTTCATCTGTTAGGTTTGTGTCATCAATTTGAGACAATCTTATTTCTTTCATTTTTTTCACGCCTTTAACTATTTATGTATTGCCATACTCATAATTTGAAATTAATCTTATTTAATTCAATTTTGTGAAATGGATTTTTATTGTTTTGTATATTTTTAAGACTACTAATTTCCGTATTTTCAATAACCAATATACATATTAGGTAATATTTTTTGTTGTAGATGATAAGTTATAATTAGTATATCATAAATTTTCTTTTTTTGTTTTTAGTAATTTTTGTGCCTTTTTCTTCAGTAAGCAAAACGCGTTATTTTTTTTAATCATTCAAATATCTATTAGTATTTGGCATTTGGTAATTAGTAAAATATATATTTTTGTAATATATTTGTTTATTACATTAATTGCATTTCAAAAAGATTAGTTAGTACTAGTAAGTTTATGATAGTTATTATATAAATGTTATAGATAATTTTTTGAATACAAATTAATTATTGTTAATATTAATAAAAAAAGAAATCAGAAGATTTCTTTTATTTATTATTACAGAGATTTTCTAGTTCTTTTTTTAGTTCTTTTGTATCTTTATGCAGACTAATTTCTTTTTGTTGTAGTTTTAACTCTTGTTGTTCTATGCAGTATAGTAGGGCTTTGTTAATATTTTCATATGCTAATTTTTTTACTGGTTTTAAATCTTTAGGTATTTTTTTTCTTCCTATTTTATCTGCTATGAAGATAATCTTTGCTAGTATGCCCATGTTTTTATTTCCTATTGTATGATATTTTATTGCATTACAGATATCATTGTCTAAATGGTATTTTTCTTTTGCGATAATAGCTCCAATATCAGCGTGCTTTATATTTTTATTTTCTTCTTTTTGTAATTTTTTTGATAAGTTTCCTTTTTCTATCCAGTATTCATTTTCTTTCTCTGATAATTCTTTTGCTATATCATGTAGTAGACCTGTTATATAAGCTTTTTGTTGATTTATACGGTAATGTTTTGCTATTTTTTTTGCTGTTTTTGCTACTTTTATAGAATGTTTATATCTATAGGTGGATAGAGCTTTTTTTATATCTTTTTTAACTTTCTTACTTTCCATTGTGTCACTTCTTTCTTTTTTTATTATAATATATTTTTCCTTTTTCTATAATAAAATTTTATTTATTATTACTTCTCTTATTTTTGTTTTTATGTTACAATATTTTTATAGTAGAAAGGGTAGAGTTATATGACAAATGAAGTTGTAAAAAAGGTTAAGGCTAGTAGTCGAAAAATATTTAAGAAATATGATTCTCATCAAAAAGATATAGATGAAGTTGTAGCAGTTGAGAAAGAGGGATGGTGGGTTTATGTATTCTTGCTATCGACAGTTGTTATTCTTGCTCAATCGTTAAAAGATTATACATTCTCTTTTGATAATGTTACTTTGACATATTCTATTTTTGTTTTACCAGTTATTTATTTTATTACTAATTATATTACTAAAAAATATGGGTATGGTAATGCTATAGTTGGAATCTCTGTATCGAGTGTTGCAATGGTTATATTTAGTTTTGTTATGAGTTTTGCCATAGGACAAGATTTTAGTTTTTATGATATTTGTGGTGGATTTTGTGGATATGTTATTAGTCAGTTCGTTAATCTGACTATTTATCAATATCTTTTAGTTAATGTCAGTAATTCATTTGTTTTGTTTTATTTAACTTATTTATTTGCTTTTGTGGTTAATTATTTATTTTATACTTTGATTTATATGAATTTATTGGTATTGGATAATTATTGGATTGCTTATTTTTCAACTCTTATCATTCAAGGAGTAATTTGTTTCTTGTTGGTGTTTGTTGATGTTAATATAAAACGTGGTATAGAGGTCGAATAAAAAATCTTCCGTTTAGGAAGATTTTTTTATGCTATGATAGATAATATTATTAATACTGAATTATGAAATATATGCATGGCAGTTGATGTAAAGATTGTATCTGTTTTTTCATACATATAAGCAAATGAATAACCTAAAGCTCCATAAGGAATGATATATAATAGTTCTATTGGAGAAGTCATACTTGTTATTACGTGAAGGGAACCAAATATTAATGAGGACATTATCATAAATAACCATTTATTTGGAAATGCTTTTTTAAAACTTTTTCTAAATATTAATTCTTCTATACATGGTGCTATTAACCCAGCATTAATAAACATTAACCAAGGTAAAGCTGATATCATTTGTTGTACTGCTTGTTCATTAGCAGCTTGTCCTAGTTTCATTACGATGTTGATTATGATATTTGATATCATCATAACTGCTAAACCAACTAACCAATATTTTATACCCATATCTATGTTTTTTAGAAAATTGTTTTTAAATTTTTTCCATTCATTTATGATGTCTTTTCTAAAAATGATAAAGAGAATTAGTAATAGAATATAGTTTGAAAAAGTTGATAGGATTACACTTTCGGTACTTGTCAAACTTTTTATATCCCAATTCAATAGTATAATTGGGATGAGTTGAAAGTAGGAACTGAAGTAAAAAAGTAAAAATACTGCAATACCCAATATTAGTCCTTTCCCGTTTATAATTTTTTTAACTTTATTCATATTATCACCTTATTAAAGAATAACATAAAAATTCTTAAAATTAAAGATATTTGTTTGTATTTTGCTAAAAGTATGTTATACTATGTACAGAAAGGAGTGGGAAAGAAAATATCCCACTCTTATTGTTTCTAGGAGGTGAAGTATGAAGGAGAAAATTAGTAATCTAGTAGGTGAAGAAATTCAAAAGCTAAATGTTTTTGTAGATGATGTATTTGTGTCTACAGAAGAAGGAAAACAAATATTAAATATTGTTTTGGATAGTAAAGAAGTAATTGATTTGAATTTGATTACAGAGGCTTCTAGAATAATCAATAAACTTATTGATCAAAATCAAGTGTTAGATGATGATATTTATGAAGTTGATATTTATTCTAAAGAGAAGGGAGAAGAATAAGATGAATGGTAAAGAATTTTTAAAAGCATTAAACAATATTGTAAAAGAAAAAAATATTAATCCTGATATTGTATATGATGCAATGGAGTTAGCGCTTACTTCTGCGTACAAAAAGAATTTTAATTCAAAAACAAATGTAAAAGTATTATTTGATCGTACAACGGGAGAAATTAAGGTTTATTCATATTTAACTGTTGTTCCTGATGATAAAATGACTAAAGAAGAATATGAAGATTATTTATTTGAACATTATACTGATGAAGATGAGGATGAAGAAGAAGCTGAAGACAGTGAGACTCAGGAAGAATATAGTTACTTTAATCCTGATGTAGAAATTAAGTTAAGTGATGCTAAAAAATTAGATAAAACATTAGAGATTGGAGATACTATTGATAAGGAAGTTACGCCAAAAGATTTTGGTAGAGTTGCTACTTCTACAGCTAAACAAGTTGTTATTCAAAAAATCCGTGAGGCTGAAAGAAATAGCATTATGGAAGAGTTTGGCGACAAACAAGATGAACTTTTAATTGGTACTGTTGCTCTAGAGGATACAGACAATTATTTTATTGATTTAGGACGTACTAATGGAATTTTACCTAAGAAGGATATTATTCCTGGTGAGAAAATTGAAATGGGTTCTCAAATCAAAGTTTATGTTACTAAAGTTGATAATACTGGTAAAAATTTGCTTATTTTATTAAGCCGCAGTCATTATGGGTTCGTTAAGAGACTTTTTGAACTTGAAATTCCAGAATTAGCAGATGGAACTATTATGCTATACAGTGTTGCTAGAGATGCTGGAAATAGAAGTAAAGTTGCTGTTTATTCTGAATATTCTAACATTGATCCAATCGGAGCTTGCATTGGGGAAAAGGGAAGCAGAATTGCTCGTATTATTGAAGAATTACATGGAGAAAAATTGGATGTTGTAAAATACGATAAAGATCCTGCAATATTTATCGAAAATGCTTTAAGCCCTGCTAAGGATTTAACAGTTGCTATTACAGATCCTAAAAAACAAGAGGCTATGGTTATTGCTGATGGTGATAATTTTTCATTAGCTATTGGTAAGAGAGGCCAAAATGCTCGCCTTGCTAGTAAGCTTACTCATTATAAAATTGATATTAAAACTACAGAACAAGCAAGAGAAGCAGGAATTAATTTTAGATAATTATTTTTGAGGAGGAATTATGAAAGTAAAGAAAATACCTTTAAGAACTTGTGTTATTACAAGGGAAAAGTTACCTAAGAAAGATTTACTTCGTATTGTTCGTACTCCGGATGGTGAAGTTCTTGCTGACGAAACTGGAAAAATGAATGGTCGAGGAGCATATATTAAAAGGGATCTTCAAGTTTTAGAACAAGCACAAAAAAAGAAAATTTTAGAACGTCATTTAGAATGTAGTATAGAAGAGAGTGTATATGAAGATATAAGAAAAAAAATTGAAAAATAGCGGAGGTGAAGTGAAATGATGAATATTGAAGATTATGCATTAGATGTTGGTAAAACAGTAGAAGAGATTAAGGCTTTATGTGATAAAATTGGCATAAATTATAAGGATGAAACTACGCCTTTAGATGAAACTGATATTATTTTACTTGATAACGAATTACAGGATCAAGAGGATTATATTGAAGGTGATATTGAAGAAATAGAGTCTAAATTATATGATGATGAAGTTATGGATAAAGCTGAAGAACTTGCTTTAAATACTAAATTTGATTTAGATAATTCTACTTCTTTTGAAAAAGTAAAACCTAGATCACAAAAAAAGGTGGATACTAAGAAAGCAGATTTCTTTAAAGAAAGAAAAAAAATATATAAACACCGCGAAAAATTACAAAAGAATGAAGCTACACAAGATGATAGTGTTGTTTTATATAAAGAAGGAATGTCTGTTGGAGAATTGGCTAATTTATTGAATGTTCAAGCTGTTGAGTTGGTAAAAAAATTAATGGGACTTGGTGTTATGGCTAATATAAATCAGTCTGTTGATTTTGAAACCGCTGAAATTTTAGTTGCTGATTATAATAAAACTTTAAAAAAGGAAGAAACAGCAGATATATCTAATTTTGAAAATTTTGAAATAGAAGATAAAGAAGAAGATTTATTAGAAAGACCCCCTGTTGTTACTATTATGGGACATGTTGATCATGGTAAGACAACTTTATTAGATATGATTCGTAAAAGTAATGTAGCATCAGGTGAGGCTGGTGGAATTACGCAAGCAATTGGGGCGTATTCTGTTGCCTGCAATGGTAAAAAAATTACTTTTATTGATACTCCAGGGCATGCTGCTTTTACTGAGATGAGAGCACGTGGTGCGTCTATTACTGATATTGTTATTATTATAGTTGCTGCTGATGATGGTGTTATGCCTCAGACAAAGGAAGCTATTGATCATGCAAAAGCTGCAGGGGTTCCAATAATTGTTGCAATCAACAAAATCGATAAGCCGGAGGCTAATGTTGAACGTGTTATGACAGGACTTGTTGAAAATGGTCTTACTCCTGAAGAGTGGGGTGGAGATATTATTGTTAATAAAATCTCAGCTGCTACTGGTGAAGGTGTTCCTGAACTTCTTGAAAATATTTTATTGGTTGCTGAAATGCAAGAGTATAAAGCTAATCCAGCTCGTTATGCTAGTGGAGTAGTAGTAGAATCTAAAAAGAATAGCAAAGTTGGATCAGTGGCTACTTTACTTATTCAAAATGGTACTTTACGTTTAGGAGATCCTATTGTCGTTGGTACTATTTATGGAAAAGTTCGTACTTTAAAAAATGATTTAGGGCAAAATATTGTTGAAGCATTACCATCTACTCCAGTAGAAGTTACTGGACTTAGCGATGTACCTAATGCTGGGGATAAATTTATGGCTTTTGAATCAGAAAAACAAGCTAAGCAAATTGCAGAGGCGAGAAGTTTAAGAGCTCGCGAGAAAGATACGAATTTTAGTGGAATGTCTTTAGATGATTTATTTGGTCGTATTCAAGAAGGGGTTAAAGAAATTAATATTGTTTTAAAAGCAGACGTAAATGGTAGTTTGGAAGCTGTTCGTGGTGCTTTAGAAAAAATTGATGTTGAAGGTGTAAAAATTAATATTATTCGTGGTGCTGTTGGTGGTATTACAGAAAGTGATATTGTTCTTGCCAGGGCGAGTGATGCCATTGTTATTGGTTTTAATGTTCGAGCTAATTCTCAAGCACAAGATGATGCTAAAGAATATGGGGTTGAGATTAGAACTTATGATATTATTTATAAAGTTGTAGAGGATATGGAAGATGCTATGAAGGGTATGCTTGATCCTGAATATGAAGAACAAGTTACTGGAAAACTTGAAATTCGTCAATTATTTAAGTTTTCTAAGGTTGGTTTAATTGCTGGTTGTCATGTTATTACTGGTGTTGTTAGAAATAATGAAAAAGCACGAATTATCCGTGATGATGTAGTTGTTTATAATGGCTCTATTAATACTTTGCAACATGAAAAAGACCAAGTAAAAGAGGTTACTAAAGGAATGGATTGTGGTATTACCTTACAAAATTGTCAAGATTATAAAGAAGGAGATATCGTTGAGATTTACGATTTAGTAGAAGTTAAGAGATAAAAATGACTAAGAAAAGACAATATACAGCTTCTGCCTATATCATTGATTTTAAAAATCATTGTGTTTTATTGATGTACAATAGAAAATTGAGAAAGTGGTTACAACCAGGTGGGCATATTTTAGATTCTGAATTAGAATTGCCTTGGCATACTGCTATTAGGGAAGCTAAAGAGGAAACTGGGATTGATATTAACATTGTTGGACCTGTTTTGAATGGGCGCCGTCAGCCTATTGCTGTTGAGCATTATTCTAATTCTGTGGGTGATATGATAGATATTCAATATTTGGCTGAGCCACTTTCTACCGACATTTCAGATTATGATAATGTTTGTTGGCAGGATATTTTTACTATTGATTGTAATAATAATATTGATGATGAAATTAAAGAAAAAGTAAAAAGATTATATACAAAATACCAGATAGGAGGAAGCTATTATGGCAAATGTTAAATTAGAAAGATTAAACCATTTAATTCAGCAAGAAATTAGTATTATTTTAATGGAAGAAGTTCGAGATGATGATTTAAAATTTGTAACTATAACTGGCTGTGATACTAGTAGCGATTATAGTTATTGTAAAGTTTATTTCACTGTGTTGGAAGATACTAAAAGAGAGGCTGTTTTGGAAGCTTTGACTGGAGCTAGCCCTTTTATTCGAAGCAAACTAGCTGAACGAATTGATATTCGTCATACTCCTGAATTAAAGTTTATTTATGATACTTCTATTGAGTATGGTGAACATATAGAAAAAATTATTGATCAAATTCACGAAAGATAAAAGAATTAACATTTATTTAATTCTTTTTTTGGTTTGGTATTATTTTTTATTAGAAAGTTATACATATTTTAATAAGGAATATCATATAATATTTTGAATATGAAAAAGCTATTTTATTAATTTGATATATAATGTTGTTTGATTGTAATTAAATTTTCTTTTTGTATTTAGAGTTATTACGAGTCTTGTTAATTTTTATTTGTCATTCTATTTTCTTTTTTTCCGTTTTTCTCTAATTTTTAGAGTGGTTTTTTTTGTTTTATGCTATAATGTTTTTAGTGGTGATGCTATGAAAATAAATGTTAGAGGAGTTTCTGTTAATTATATACAATACGGAGATGGAATAAAAGATATTTTGTTATTGCATGGATGGGGTCAGAATATTGAAATGATGAAGTTTATTGGAGATGCTTTTTCTGATCGTTTTCGAATTACTATATTGGATTTTCCTGGATTTGGAGAAAGTGAAGAACCACCAATTCCTTGGACAATTCATGATTATTCTCTTTTGATTGAAGAGTTAGTAAATAAACTTCAGATAAAAAAACCGGTTGTTATGGGACACTCTTTTGGTGGACGCGTAGCAATTCATTATTCTTCTTATCATCCTATTGAAAAATTAATTCTTTTTGGTAGTCCTTGCGTTAGGTTACAAAATACTCTACCGTTATCTACAAGAATTTTAAAAAAACTAAAAACGCTTCCTGGTATGAATAAAATTGGAGAAAAGATGAAAAAATACATAGGCTCTCGAGATTATAAGGCGGCTAGTCCGGTTATGCGTCAAACTTTAGTAAATGTTGTTAATGAGGATTTGTCAAATTTTGCTAAAAAAATTGAGGAACCCACTTTATTAATTTGGGGTGATTGTGATACTGAAGCACCGTTAGAAGAAGCTAGAATTTTGGAAAAATTATTATATGATGGTGCTCTTATTGTTTTGCCTGGGACTCATTATGCGTATATTGAAAATTTATCTCGCGTGATTGCCATCATCAATAATTTTATATCTTAGGAGGATTTTATGATTATAGTGTATATTTTTTTATTGCTATGTATTTTTATTTGTTTGACATTTAAAATAAAACGTTATCTTCATATGTTGCAACAAAATCTATATAATGAAAATAATCGATATTTGAAATGGGTATTTCGTAATAGTAAGCAGTTTTTAGATTTAGATGCAGTGGCATTTCTTATTACGTTAATTGGGGTGTTTGTTGCTTTTGATTTAGAGAGATTATCTATCATTTTAATATTTGCTATAGGTGTCGTTTTACTTGCTCTTGCTTATTTATGGAGGTATCGTTTAGAACATGATCAAAATAAAAAACCTTTGGTTGTTACTAAAAGAGTTAGACGTTTAATTACAACCACTTCTATTTTATATTTAATTCCAACTATATTATTGTTGGTTCGATATCAAGATTTAAAATTTGTTTGGCTTATGATTACAAGTTTGGTTTTATTAGTATATTTAAATCCTTTTGTAGTTTTTTTAGCTAATATTATTAACTTTCCAATTGAACGCGCTGTTTATCATTATTATAAACATAAAGCACAAAAAAAATTAAAAAGTATGTCTAATTTGAAAATTATTGGTATTACTGGTAGTTATGGTAAAACGAGTAGTAAAAATATTTTGAGTGACATTTTAAACATTAAATATAATGCTTTGCCAACACCAAGAAATTTGAATACATATAATGGTTTAATTATGACTGTTAATAATCATCTGACTAAATTTAATGATATTTTTATTGCTGAGATGGGCGCTTATGTTAAAGGGGAAATCAAAGGCCTTTGTAAGTTAGTAAAACCGCAATATGGTATATTAACTAGATTAGGGACAGCTCATTTAGAATCTTTTGGAAGTGAACAAAATATTATTGATGGTAAGTTTGAACTTATTGAATCCTTACCTCAAAATGGTTTTGCTGTATTAAATGGTGATGATCCTAAACAAGTTGGCTATAAATTAAAAAACAAGGTTAAAGTAATTTGGATTGGTATTGATAATTCAGATGTTGATGTTATGGCTACTAATATAAAATGTTCTAACAAAGGAACGGAATTTGATGTTGTTTTTTCTGATGATGAAAAAAAATATCATTTTGAGACTAAGTTATTAGGTAATCATAATGTTTATAATATTCTAGCTGGACTTGCTTTTGGTCATGAGTTTGGTATTTCAGTACCTGATTTGCAACAAGCTGTTAAGGGTGTTCGGCCTGTTGAACATCGTTTAGAATTAAAACGACTTGGTAATTTTTATCAAATAGATGATGCTTATAATTCTAATCCTGTTGGTGCACATAATGCTGTTAAGGTTCTTGGAATGATGCCAGGTGTTAAAGTAGTTGTTACTCCAGGTATGATTGAATTAGGTGATAAAGAAGCAGAATATAATAAGAGGTTTGGAGAACAGATTGCAGAGGTTGCTGATTATGCAATTTTAATAGGAGAAAACAGAACCAAGCCGATTAAAGAAGGGTTGTTATCTAAGGGGTTTGATAAAGAAAAAATAGTGGTATTTAATGATGTTCGTGATGCATATCCTTTTATTGGAGAATTGGCTAAAAAGAATGAAATTTATGCATTGTTTGAAAATGATTTACCGGATACTTATAATGAATAGGAGAGATGTGTTATGAAAATTAAAGTTGGTGTTATTTTCGGTGGAGAATCTGTAGAGCATGAAGTTAGTGTTATTTCTGCGATGCAGGCTATGAATAAATTAGATCAAGAAAAATATGAAATTATTCCGATTTATATTACAAAAGATAGAGAATGGTATACTGGAGAAATGTTAAAGGATATCGAAGTATATCAAGATTTATCTTTAATTAAAAAATATGGTAAAAATGTAGTGTTATATTATAGAAACGGTTCTTTTGTTTTACAAAAGAAGACTTTTCCTAAAACAATTGTTGGAGATGTTGATATTATTTTACCTGTTGTTCATGGAACAAATGTTGAAGATGGTGGACTACAAGGATATTTACAAACTGTAGGTGTTCCTTTTGTAGGAAGCGATGTTTATGCATCTGTTGTAGGACAGGATAAGGTGTTTATGAAAGATATTTGGAAAAATGCAAAACTTCCAATGACTGATTATGTTTGGTTTTATGATGTAGATTATAAACAAGATAGTGATGAAGTAGTTAAAAAAGTAGAAAAATTAGGTTATCCGGTTATTGTAAAACCAGCTACTACTGGTTCTAGTGTTGGTATTGCAGTCTGTGATAATCGAGAAGAATTAGTTAGCGCAATCGATGATGCAGTACAATATGATAAAAAGATTTTAGTAGAAGAAGTTGTACAAAATTTGAAAGAAGTAAATATTGCTGTTATGGGTAATTATGCATATCAGAAAGTTAGTGAAATTGAAGAAGTTCTTTCTGGTAACAAATTCTTGACTTATGCTGATAAATACATTGGTAATGGGAAAGGTAAATTAAAAGGAGCTAAAACTCCTATTAAAGGAACTTCTAAAGGTATGGCTTCTGCTAATAGAAAACTACCTGCTGATCTTCCTGATGAAGTAAGAGAGGAAGTAGAGCAAGTTGCTCGCCAAGCATTTCGTGCTTTAGGCTCTTCTGGAAATAGTAGAATTGATTTTTTAGTAGATGAAAAAACTAACAAAGTATACATTAATGAAATTAATTCTATACCGGGAAGTTTAGCTTTCTATTTATGGGAAGCTAAGGGTATTGATTTTTCTAGTGTATTAGATGAAATGATTAATATCGGTGTTAAAGATTATAAGAAGCGCGTTAGTAAAACTCATTCTTTTGAAACAAATATTTTACAAGGATTTGCGACACATGGTGGTGTTAAAGGATTAAAAGGTATGAAAGGGAAGTTGCGATAAACTTCTTTTTCTTTCAAAATAAAATGTAAAATAAAAAATCTAGTATAATTACTAGATTTTGTTTTTCATTATGGTGGACTGTTAGGGATTCGAACCCTAGACCCACTGATTAAGAGTCAGTTGCTCTACCAACTGAGCTAACAGTCCGTTTCAAATTACTTCATTAGTATATCATATAAATATAAAAAAGTGAATACCTAAATTTTATTTTCTATTGATTTAACGAGGAAAATAGTAATAGATTTATTAAAATTAGTTATATTATAAGTATAAAATATATTTTTTGAAAAAAATCGTTGAATCAATCTAAAGTGCACAATTATTAAAAAATAATTAGAAATGCTTAAATTACAATAGAAAATGCACAACTGAGCACAAGAAAAAGCAAGAAAATTAGATTAAATTATGACAATTTTAAGAAAAATATATTGTATAATGCATAACAAAAATAGGAATTTTTAAAATTTACAAAAGTAATTGCACAATTCCTTTATCTATCTTTTTAATACAATGTATTATATAATAAATAAGCATTAAGTCAAGTTATCATTGACTTAATGCTATAAAAATTGTAATAAGTGAATCATTGTCAATGGTTAAAATAAACTCGCTTTGCTCGCCATTGACAATTTAACAATTATAAGTCTTATTGCACATTAATTGTGCACTTCTTTTTTTAATATACATTTTGAAAAAAATCATATATTTTTTGTAATTAGTACTTGACTTTCTTCTGGATTTTATAGTATTCTATTATTGCAGTCGGGAAAAATCTGATTTATAAATGAAAATTTTTCTTGCATTTGTGTAAAAAATAGTGTATATTTAATTAGTACTGTTAGTTATGGACCTGTAGCTCAGTTGGTTAGAGCACACGCTTGATAAGCGTGGGGTCACAGGTTCAAGTCCTGTCAGGTCCACCATTAATAGTGCCTCAATAGCTCAGTTGGTTAGAGCACTTGACTGTTAATCAAGGGGTCCTAGGTTCAAGTCCTAGTTGGGGCGCCAGTTGGCGAGTTGGTGAAGTGGCTTAACACACTGCCCTTTCACGGCAGCATTCACGGATTCGAATTCCGTACTCGTCACCATTTTGTTAAACAACTCCATTTGGAGTTTTTTATTTATAAGGAAAGTGCGTCTGAGCTTATAAGAAAAAAATGTGATAGCTATTAAATTATCACACTATGAA
>CALVYB010000028.1 GCA_944371955.1 uncultured Bacilli bacterium | reverse complement strand
CGATTGGCAAATCAAAAAAGCTCTCATGTGAGAGCTGCCAGCAATAGGCCTTATAGGCCTCAAAGAAAAACCACTAGAAAAAACTAGTGGATTTTTATTTATACTAGAACAACATTAAATTAAATGGTAAAATAAAAAATATAGGAGTGGTATGGGTACATATATTAAAAAATTAAAGACGATATTTTATAACAAAAGTGTCGAAAGAAATAAAGTTTAAAAGGAGATATCAGTTATGGATATTTTATCAATAGCAATTATAGTATTTTGCATAATGGAGTTAGGAAATGTACTTATTTTATATTTTAACCCAGACTCTAAATTAGGCAACGGAGTAGCCGTATTTAATGCGTGGGAAGATGTAAAAAAAGATAAAAACTTAGACTTATTTGCCCATTATATGGCTTATTGGGTAGCTGGAGTAAAATTGATATTTATTTTCTTATTACTGGTAATCTTAATAACTGGTAGAGAAACAACCAAAATATTTGCGGTAGTAGCTATGATTTTATCTATTGCTACTTATTTTTGGAAACTCCATCCTATTATAAAACAATTAGACCATCAAAATAAGATTAGTCCAAAAGGCTATTCTAAGACCTTAGGTTTAATGATTACTGGATTTTTAATAATGTTCTCCTTGTCATTACTTATTTATTTAATAATATAAAAAGAAGTCACCCCAAATATTAAGCAGTGGGAATAGAATGAAAATTAGAAAGTGTTGGGCAGTAAATTATGAAAAGAAAATTACAAGAATTTTTTATATACTTTATACTATATTCTATCATTGGTTGGTGTTATGAAGTCTTTTTAGAAGTTTTTATTTATCGTTGGGGATTTTCCAATAGAGGAGTATTATTGGGCCCTTACTGCATAGTTTATGGTTTTGGAGCTCTATTATTAATAATATTGCTATCAAAATTACAAAAGAAAAAGATAAGAATAAGAAATATAAATGTAACACCAATTATAATGTTTATAAGTATTATTGCAATTACTACAATAGTAGAATTAATAGCTAGTTATATAATGGAATATACTAGTGGAAATTGGTTATGGGATTATACTAGATTTAGTTTTAATTTTGAAGGAAGAATTGCTTTAAATCCAAGTATAAGATTTGGTATAGGAGGAATGATTTTCTTATATTTACTTCAACCATTATTTGAAAAATGGACTAATAAATTAACTAATAAAAAGTTAAATGTACTTACAACCATTATTGCCATAATATTTGTAACAGACATAATATATACATTTATATTAAAAAAGATATGGTGAAAGGAGTGACTAATTATGGCTTTGGTCTTTTTTAAAAATAGAAAACAAGAAAAAGCGGAACTAAAAAAAATACAGGAAATAATGAAGCTGATAGAAATAGCAAGGGAAAAAGCTACAGTATCAAAAAGTTTCCAACTAATAAAAAGTAAATATGGTGAAGCCTTTTTAAATGATTATATAAACAGATCAATAGAAGAAAAGAAGAGTTTTTATGCAGATTATGCCTATCAGTTACTAACGAGTTGGGATAGTTATGGAAATATGTCAATAGAACTTGGAGAGTGGTTAGAAGCCTTAATAAGTAAAGAGGATGTTCAAGTAGGAATTCATAGAACTGGTGGCTACGGGATGATTGACCCTAACGATGTTTTTGCTTCTTCAGAGTTATATGATATTTTCAATAAAGGCCTATACATAACTGGGGATATTGGGAGTGGAGTAAATCATAAAGGACAAATAATCCCACCAAATATAAATAGTATATTAGAAGCTGTAATGTTCGCAAAAAGTTCTTATAAATATTCAACTGGAGGAGTAATAACTGCAATACCATCAGAATATGTAACAGCTAGTTATAGCTTAAAAAAAGGTGCGGAAGAAGAAATATATACTAAAGTTGATAATCAGTGGACATTAAAGCCGGAATATTTAGTTGGTTTTATCGCTCAAGATCAAGGCGTTTGTACTTTTTATTCAAAAGAAGATATTCTAACCAACTATAAAGGAAAGAATAACAATGGTAAGCCAGTAAAATAAAAGAGGGTGCAGAATATGAAAATAAAAAGATGGTATAAATTAGATAATATTGCAACATTTTATTCTTTAACTAATAATAATCTACCAACCATTTTTAGATATTCAGTTACATTAAAAGAAGACATCGAAAAAAATATTCTTCAACAAGCAGTCAATGAAACAATAGAAGAATTTCCTAGCTTTAATTGTAGTTTAAAAAAAGGCTTTTTTTGGTATTATTTGGAACAATCAGATAAAAAGATAATAGTAGAAGAAGAAAAATCAAGTATTTGCGATAGAATGTATCATGATGGTGATGATTTACTAATTAGAATAAATTATTTTAAAAAAAGAATTAATTTAGAAATATCTCATATCTTATCAGATGGTAGAGGAAGTCTATTGATATTTAAATATTTAATTTATAATTATTTAAAAATAAAGTACCAAATAAAAGATTTAATATTAGAGGACTTATCATCAAGTAACGAGAAATCTGAAGATAGCTTTCAAAAATATTATACAGGGCCTAAAAAGAATAAAAAAAATCAAAATATCATTTATCATTATCATGGTAAAAAGAAGAAAAAAACTACCTATTTAGAGTATCATATATCTGCAAAAAAAGTGTATGAATTGGCTAAAGAGTATAAAGTAACATTAACAGCATTATTGATAGCAGTTTTAATTCAATCTTATCAATCAAAGATGAAAGAATTAGACAAAAAAAAGGTAATAAAAATAGATGTACCTGTAGATTTGAGGACTTATTTTCCTTCATCAACATCTAGAAATTTCTTTAGCCTAATATCTATTATTCATCAAAGTAGTGAAAATAATGATTTTAGTGAAATGGTTCAACAAATAAATAAACAATTAAAGAAAAATACAACAAAAGAACAATTAGCTATTCGAATGAACCAAATGATTGCATTAGAGAAAAATGTAATCATTCGTGCTGTACCAATCATAATAAAAGATTTAGCGCTAAAAATAGCTGATAATATAATTAACAATAGAGCGACTTCTAGTGTATCAAATATAGGAAAGATTACCGTAGATAAGAAGATAGAACCTTATATCGAAAATTTTAATGTTTTAACAACCACCAAACAACTACAACTAACAGTTTGTTCTTATCAAGATGATTTATCTATAGGCATATCCTCTAAATATCTTAACAATGATATTATTAAAAACTTTTGTCATTTTTTTACTAATCATAATATTGAGGGCAAAATCAATATAAATGAGGAGGAACAGGATGAGAAAATGTAATAAATGCCAAATCTCTTATACAGGAAATATAAATCGATGCCCCTTATGTCAAGGAAAATTGACAGGAGAAAAAGAAGAATCACCATTTCCCAAAATCCATAAGCATAAGACAACAATATTGCATAAAATATTATTATTTACTACGATTTCTATAGGCGTAATATTTGCTTTTTTAGAATACTTAATTCATAAAGACTTTATAATTACTAAATATGCAGTATTTGGACTGCTTACTATCTACATACTAGTAATTGCAGTTATTAAAAAGTATAAAAACATATTAAAAATGATGAATAGATACTTTATAATTATATTAATTCTCATTTTCTTATGGTTCTTAATAACTAAAAGTTTGATTATAACTACATATATTATTCCTATACTTTGTATTATTATTTTAATTTTTAATAGTATTACGATGTTAGTATTGAAAGACTCTTACATTGATAAGTTTTTAAGTGTTATTTTATTAGATTGCCTAATAGGTTTTATACCAGCACTATTAATGTTTTTTAATTTAGTAACTAGTATTATTTTGACTTATACATGTTTACTACTAGATATTTTAATATTCATAGGACTAATAATATTTTGCTATGATAAAATAATAGAAGAATTAACTAAAAAAGCTAATATATGAAAGAAGTGATTAAATGCCAAAGGTAAGTGTAATTGTGCCAGTTTATAATTCTGAACACGAGCTAAAAGATTGTCTGGATTCTTTAGTAGATCAAACAGAAAAAGATATAGAAGTGCTTGTAATTGATGATGGATCAACAGACAATAGTCTAGCAATTGCCTTAGAATATCAAAAACAATACAGTAATATCAAAGTATACAAAAATGCACAAAATATGGGGCAGAGTGCTGCTAGAAACAAAGGTTTAGAGCTAGCAGAAGGAGAATATATTGCTTTTCTAGACAGTGATGATTATGTCAATCCAGAAATGTATGAAGAATTATACCAAACTGCAATCAACAATAATATGCCGGCTTTAATTACTACTGGACTGGTATTTGTAAAAGGGACTGAATATCGTACAAAGGACTTAAGCTTCATCGCCAAAGCTCCAATTTCAACTATCCAACCACTAGAAAATCCCAACTCTATATTCTTTGAAAGCCCTTCTTTAGGTAACAAGTTGTTTAAAAAAGATACAGTAAAAAATTATAGATTCTTAAATGTTAGTGCTTGGGAAGATATTGCTTTTACCTTTACTAGATTCTTAGAAGCAGATGATGTGATTAGGAAACCAACAGCTAATTATTTTTATAGGAGAGATTTAAGTAGTGGAGTCTCTTCTAAAAATCTTAAAGAAAATGATAAAATTACAGATATTTTTGTAGTAGCCGACGAAATAGAACAAGAACTAAAAAGAAGTGGAAAATATGACTTTTTTGCTCCACAAATTAGAAGCTTACAAATTGCCATTTGTTTACAAAGAGTAGAGGAAATAAATAAATGGGAAAATCAAGAGGCGAGTCAAAGAGCGAAATATATGATTTTTTCCACAATACATGAAAAGTATGGGACTTTATCAGGAATAGATATTGGATTGATTTCAAGTAAAACTGGAATTCAAGCAATAGATGAGTACAATAATTATTTAGATAAAGAAAAAGGTAAGAAGATATAACAGATATGTGTTAATAAAAAAAGCAGAAAGAAAAGGTCTTAAAATCTTTTAAATATTGTAAAATATAACATTAGTATATATATTTTATGAGAATAAAAGACCCACAAACCGTAATTTATAAAATTCGTAAACGCTACTTGCAATGAAACGAAAAATAGAAAAGGACGTGACGGTATGAACAACAATTTAGATATCTTGGCTATTCAAACAAAAAAAGAAGAATTATTAGCCGCTTTGAACAAGATTGAAACAGACAATGGTGATTTAATTCTTTTTAATAATTTAGAATGTGACTTTTTTTTAGGCGGACAAACGATTAGGAGAAGTTTTGATACCGCAATTTATTATGATAGCCAAAATGGAAATAATTATTTAATCCTGCTTATGAAAGATGGAATAGTAACTCCTGATGAAATTAGACAGTACTTAGAAGAAAGAAGTCTAAAATATCATGAGGTGTCGTTTGTAAAAGGTTTAAAAAGTAAAATGTTAGATGAGTTGAACGTTGATTATCCCGAAGAAAAACAAGATAAAACAATCCCAGAAATGTGGTTTGCACAAGAAGAATCAAAGTTAAAAACAGCTTTAAATGACAGTATAGTACGAGGGCATACTACTTGTGATTATTATCCTATGGTAGAAGGTATTATAAGTTTTACTTATACTTCTGATTATAATCGGAGACCCAAAAGATACGGTGTAGATAGATTATTAATATCTGGGGTAATAGCATTTGAAGATAAAATGATATTAATGATTAATAATGGTAATGACCAAAGAAACTTAGCTCCGCAACAAGTACAAGCTGTTTTAGATGAATTAGGAGTTGCAGCAAATATTCGCATCAATAAAAAACTTAGGGATATAAAGCCTAACAGTGGAAAATCAAGGGAGAAAAAATATGGATAAAATAATGAATTTAGCCCAAATCATAAAGAATTCTTCTAATACTGTATTTTTTGGTGGAGCCGGAGTATCTACTGAAAGTGGTCTTAAAGATTTTAGAAGCAAAGATGGATTATATCATGAAACATATAAATATCCTCCAGAAGAAATATTATCTCACCATTTTTTCATAGAAAACCCAGCAGAATTCTACAGATTTTATAAGAATAAATTAAATAGTTTAAAGTACAAACCTAATATAACTCATAAAGTTTTATCATACCTAGAACAAAAAAAATTATTAAAAGCTGTCATTACTCAAAATATTGATGGATTTCATCAAATGGCAGGATCTAAAAACGTAGTTGAATTACATGGTTCAGTATTAAGAAATTATTGTACGAACTGCAATAAGTGTTATGATGCAAAAAAAGTTTTTTCAGAAAAAGGAATTCCTCGATGTGAATGTGGAGGAATGATAAAACCAGATGTAGTTTTATATGAAGAGCAATTAAAAGAAGAAAATCTAGAAAAAGCAATTCGATATATATCAGAGGCAGAAGTATTAATCATCGGCGGTACTTCGTTAAATGTTTATCCAGCAGCTGGTTTGATTAATTATTTTAAAGGAAAATATTTAGTTTTAATTAATAAAGAAAAAACACCTTATGATACAAGGTGTGATTTAGTCATTTATGATAATATTGCAACAGTAATGGGAAAAATATCAAATGATATAAAAAACGGATAACACTGTCTATCGATGCTTTGAAAGCGCAAAAACGTCACCTTTTATAAACGCTTCTGTATAATCATAATGTGCCTGAATCCTATCCGGAAATAATTTCATTCTTTCTCGCGAAATCTCCATTTTTCTATTTATGCTTTCTATTTTATCTATATCTAGTTCATGTTGTTCTTGACCAGTTCCACTTAATCCGACTGCATAGTAAGAATCGCCTGAATCTATGCGAGCACTCTCTAAGTGTTCTAATCGTAATAGCTCAACAAAAGGAACTAAAGGAAGTTCTAGCCAATCTGAAACGTTATAATTAGAAAACAGAGGAACTCCTGTTGCAATATTATCCCTAATTTCTTTTGTTGGAAAGTAAAACTCTTGTTTGTTATTGGTCCTAATTTCTGCTTTCCCACCAATCATTTCTACCGAAAAAATAGTTCCGGAATTTCCTTCATACAATAAAGTTTGGAAACCTTCGCTTGGTTTATCACTTTGATAAACCTTTTTGCAACCACAAGATTCCAATAATCGAACCAAATTAATTAATGCTAAAGTCATTATTAACCCTCCTAAATTACATTTAATATAGTATATAATATAACATATAGTAGAAAAAAATACTAATATTGACTTTTTATTAAGCATATGCTATAATAAGCAAGCAAGCGAGGAGATATAAACATTATTATGTGAGCTATCTCGGGGTAAAACCTACACGAACAAGCAGTAAGTACGGAGTCGCTAAGCAAATAGTAGACTTTGTGCTTTTATTTTGCAAAAGCATAAAGAAAAAAGGAGAGAAAAAATGCCAAACAATATAGATAGTAGTATTTATGCAATAAACTTGGCTGCCAGATTTCATGGTAAAGAGGCCTATGATTATTTAACAATGGATGTATCAAATAATCTGTCTGAAACAGAAAAAGAAGTATTAACCACATTAAAAAAGATGGGATTTCCTAGTAAAGAAAGTGGAACTTATTTTTATAAAACATTAATTATGGTATTATTAGCCGAGAGAGAATCTTTAAAAGATATGCCAAGAGAGCAAAAGGAGTTAAAAAAAATATTAAAAGAACCACGCTGCACATTTTTTCAAGACATAGCTGATGATTTAGATATTAGTACAACTGTCTTTCATACTTGCGTCAAAGCATCTTATCCAGCCAAAAAACTTGGAGAAAAGAAAATTGCTAGAGATATGGGAATAAGCTCTAAAACGAGTTACTTAGATGCAGCTTGGCAAATAGCATTACATGTAGAAGGAAAAACACAAAATTCTCAAGCTGATAGGCAACCTAACTACATCACACCAACAACCTATGTCAAAAAGTAGAGATACAAAACATATCTTAATATACTAAAACAATTTAATTTAGCATAGCTTATGGGTAAAGTATCTCAAGATCAACCGTTTTGTTAAATAGAAGACACTAAATAATCAATTACAACTAAAGTAGTAAGGCCAGCTGATAAAAAGTGATATAATTATATTTCTCATTTTGAACAAAATAACAGAAACAATTTAAAACACGGTATTAAAAAATGGAAAGGAAAACATTATGAAAATAGAGCAAAATAGAATTGTCTATGAAATAGAAGGACAAAAAATTGGTGAAATTGAATTTAAAGAATTAGACAATAATACAGTTGACATTTATCACACTTATGTAGACCCCGAGTATCAAGGAAAAAAGATAGCTTCTCAACTAGCAGAAGAATTATTTAAAAAATTAAAAAATGAAAACAAAAAAGCTATGATAAGCTGTAGTTATGTAGCACATTGGATAGAAAAACATCCTGAATATAATGATCAATGTTTGTAAATAAATTGTAAAAATATGACAATCAAAAAACATATGTATTGATATTAAAAGAAAGTAAAAAAATACTTTCTTTTTTTATAGCAAAAGATTGACAAGTGTATCAAAGTACACATATAATTGAAACGCAGAAAGGATGTGAATTATGGACGTAACTAACTCAAAATATGAACATCAAGGAATACATGTGATTACTTCTATTTTTACGATAGAGAGAGGTATTTTAAAAGTACTTTTAATAAAAAGAAAAAATAATCCTTATAAAAATTACTGGGCATTAACTGGAGGAGCGCTGTATAATGATGAAGATTTAGAAGAAGGCGTAAATAGAGAAATTTATGAAAAGACTGGTTTAAAAAATATTCAAGTAAAATTCTCTAAAGTTTTTGGTAAAAAAGGTAGATCACCAGTCATGAGAATGATAGCTATTACTTATATTGGAATAATTGATGCTAGTACAGTAGAAATTGCCAAAGATACTTTAAAAACAAGTAATGCTGATTGGTTTAAAATCGATGAAGTTCCAAAGTTGGCCTATGATCATAATGAAATAATAGAAGAAGCAATAAAAACTTTAAAAGAAGAAATATTAAAAACAAACTTACTAAAAGTTTTCTTTCCCGATGGTTTTACGTTTCCAGAGTTACAAAAAATATACGAGAGCATCTTAAATAAAAAATTAGATAGAAGAAACTTTAGAAAAAAGATGTTAAATACCAACATTATTATAGCAACAGAGGAAGAAATGATTTTTGAAGGAAAGAAAAAAGCAAAAATATATAAATTTAAATAAGAGAAAGAAGAGGGAGTATGCAAAAAAAATTGTGTTTTTATTACAGTGCAATGAAAGGAGGAAAAACAACTAGAATTTTTCAAAAGATACATGACTTAGAAGAGAATAATCAACAAGTATTACTAATAAAGCCTGCTCAAGATACTAAAGGAGAAGCCAAAATAATAAATAGACTAAAGCAAACTAGAACAGTAGATATCCTACTGTTTCCAGCATCCAAAGTTTTGTCCGAAGAAAATATAGATAAAATTTATGATTGCGATTACATCATTGTAGACGAAGCTCAATTTTTAACACCTTCACAAATAGATGAATTATGGAAAATTAATAAGAAAGCAAAAGTCTCAATTACTTGCTTTGGTTTATTAACAAACTTTAGAGGAGAATTATTTCCAGGTTCAAAACGGTTAATTGAACTTTCAGATGAAAGAATAGAATTAGAAACAAATTCTTTATGCACATGTGGAGCTACAGCAAAATTTAATGCTAGAAAAGTAGATGGAATATTTACCATGGAGGGTGATGAAATAGAGATTGATGGAGCAAGGAAAAATGTCGAATATGTACCACTTTGTGGAGCTTGCTTTTATAAAGAGGTTTATAGAAAGCAAAGAAGAAATAACAAATGATACAATTATACAATCTAATCTAATTAAAGTTTCTTCTAAAAAATATAGAAAAGGCATTGAAAAAGTAGTATAATGGAGCAAGTAATCTAAAAAAGAGGAAGATAAAGATGGATAGATTTAAATCGGCTAAAAAAGCCAGTATTTTAGGAATAGCTGGTAACATATTTTTATTAATAATTAAAGCAATAATAGGATTTATGACCCGAAGTCGCGCTATGATTGCTGATGCTATGAATAGTGCTAGTGATATATTTTCATCTCTAATGACATTAATAGGAAACAAGATAGCTTCACAGCCATCAGATGAAGATCATAATCTTGGACATGGAAAAGCAGAATACATTTATTCACTTTTAATCAGTATTACAATGATAATTCTGGGATTAACAGTAGCATTTGACTCTATTAAATCATTAGTACAAAAAGAAGAATTTACATTTTCTATTTGGTTAGTAATTATTTGTATTTTAACTATACTAACTAAATTATCACTATATTTATATACAAAAAGAGTAGCTAAAAAATACAATAATTTATTAATGAAGGCAAATTGTGAAGATCATAAAAATGACTGTATCATAACTTCTATCAATCTTCTTGCCATTATTTTAGGTAAATTTGGAATATATTTTGTAGATGGAATAGTAGGTTTTGGTATCGCAATTTGGATTATGAAAACTGGTGTTGAAATATTCAAAGAAAGTTACGATGTTTTAATGGACAAATCTATGGATAATAAAACAAAAGAACTAGTATATAACATTGTTAAAAAACATGATAAAGTATTAGGAATGACAGGTTTTCATTCTGCTCCTGTAGGATATCAATATCAAATATTTTTTACTATCCAAGTAGATGGAAATTTAAAAACTTTTGAAAGTCATAAGATTGCTAATCATCTAGAAAAAGAAATTACAAAAAGTATTCCAGAAATATTTTTAACTGTAATTCATGTAGATCCCGTTCATGTAAAAAAAGAGAAGGCATAAGCCTTCTTTTTGTGAAAATTAAATGAAAAAGATATCAAATCCTAGTAAAAAAAGTTATAATATTAAAAGAGGAGTTTGTGTAGTATGAACCAAGAAAAAATAGGAAAATTTATTTTAGAATTAAGAAAGCAAAATAATATGACTCAAAAAGAGTTTTCAGATAAATTAAATGTTACTGCACAAGCAGTATCAAAATGGGAAAATGGGCGAGGCATTCCAGATATAGAGATTTTACAAAAGATAAGTACAGAATTTAATGTTAATATAGATAGTATTTTAAATGGTAAACAATTAAAAAATAAAAAAAACATCAAATTTACAATAAGTATTTTATTAATACTAGCAATATTAGGTATGGTAATATATTTATTACTGACTTCTAGAGATTATAACTTTACAGATATAAAGTCTACAAGTCATAATTTTGACGTAAGTGGAGTGGCTGCTTATTCATCAGCTAAAAATTCGATTTATATCTCAAAAATAGAATATTTGAATGGAAATGAAGAAGAAAAATATATAGGTATGGAATGTACTTTGTATGAAAGCCATGATAATTTAGAAGAAAAAATATCTCAATGCGGATCTTTAAATGAAGAAAAAAAATCTCCTAAAACTTTATCGGAACTATTAAAAGAAACAGAATTTAAAGTAGAAAATTTTTCTTGTACAAGTAATAATATTAAAAATAGTAATTTATATATTAGTATTAATGTTCTAGATATTAAAGGAGAAGTAACTACATATAAAATACCTCTAGAATTAACAGGAAGTTGTAAATAAACGTATCGTTTACTAAATTAAACGGCACGTTTATTTTTTTATTAAGAAATTTAAATTATACTGAAAAAAAGGAGAGATATTATGGTAAAAAACAAAAAGAAAAAACTAAATAAAAATGTAGAAAAAATAATTCTTATTATATTAGGAATTGCAATAGTTATAAGTATAATTGGATTATTAGTATTAAATAATATGTCAACAGCCAAAGAAGAATTAAAATTAACTCAAAGTCTAAGAACGAAACAACAAAAATTAGAAAAAGATTTTAAAAGTGAGGGGTATACCTTAGAAAAACCTAATATTATCGTAGACCCATATGATAATTCCCCTTTAACAGCACTTGTTATTTTTGAAACAGAAAAAAGTGAAAAAGTAAAAATAACAATTAAAGGAAAGGATGAGCTAACAACTTACACTCATGAGTTTGACAAAGAACAAGTACATTATATACCAGTATATGGATTATACGCAGGTAAAGAAAATACTGTAGTAATTGAATGTGGAAATAAGAAAAAAGAACTAAAAATAAAAACAGATAAACTTCCAGAAGATTTCATCTTACCAACTTCAGTAGAAAAAGAAAAATCCAAACTAACCAATGAGTTATATTTCTTTACGCCATCTAGTGTTGGATATACATGTGCTTATGATACAAATGGAGATGTTCGTTGGTATTTAACTAATACCGCAACCTGGAAAATAGATAGATTAAAAAATGGACATTTATTAGTAAGTACAGAAAGATTAATTAATAGTCCATATTATTTAACTGGATTATATGAAATGGATATGTTAGGTAAAATTTATGTAGAATATAGCCTACCGGGAGGATATCATCATGATTATTATGAAATGCCAAATGGCAATCTTTTAGTAGCCAGTGATAACTTTAATAGTGGTGAAGGAACAGTAGAAGACTATATAGTAGAGTTAGATAGAAAAACTGGTAAAATTATAAAGAATATTGATTTAAAAGATATTTTAAATCAAGAAGACGGAAAAAGTGAAAATTGGATAGATTATGATTGGTTTCATAATAATTCAGTTTGGTATGATGAAAAAACTAACTCTATAACTTTATCAGGCAGACATCAAGATGCTGTCATTAATATTGACTATGATAGTGGGAAACTAAATTGGATTATTGGAGATTCTACAAATTGGAGTGAAGAATATCAAAAATATTTCTTTAAACCAATAGGAGAAGATTTTGAATGGCAATGGAGTCAGCATGCTGCAATGATTACTCCAGATGGATATGTATTTATCTTTGATAATGGAAACAATAAATCAAAAAATAGAGATGAATATGTATCTGCAGAAGATAGTTATTCAAGAGGCGTAATGTACAAAATTGATACTGAAAAAATGACAATTGAACAAGTTTGGGAATATGGAAAAGAAAGAGGTAGTGAATTCTACTCACCATATATTTCAGATGTTGATTATCTAGATAAAAATCATTATATTGTTCATTCAGGTGGAATTGTTTATGTAGATGGAAAAAATTCTAATCAACCAGCCGGTTTAGGTGGAGCGGATAAACTAGTAAGTGATACCGTAGAACTACTAAATGATGAAGTAATATTTGAAATAAAATTACCAACAAATAACTATAGAGTAGAAAAAATGCCATTATATGGTGATGATACCTTTGAATTAGGTAATCAAAAACAAAAAGGTAGTCTAGGAGAAACAAAAGTAGATAAAACAAGATTTGGTTTTATAACAAATGCAAAAGAAATAGATAAAGAATATAAATCACATGACATTCATATCAAAAATGAAGAAGATAGAATTGAAGTAAAAGGCAGATTTAAACGTGGGACTGAAGTAAAAGTTTTACTTTATAAAAACGGAAAAATAAAAGAATATCAAGTGCCAATCAGTAAAAAACCATATACTGCTATGTGCGTAGATATCTTTACAGAAGAAGAAAATAAAAATGGAATTGTCGTAACAAAATACATTAATAAAGAAAATTTAAGTGGAAAGTATTCTCTTTATCTACAAATTAATGATACAATATACAAAGTTGAAAAATACATAGAAGGGTAGCCGTATATTATGGAACAACAGGGAAAAAGAAATAACAATAATCTTATTATGATAATTTCTTTATTTATAATTATTATAGTAGTAGCAATCATTATAGCCGTTGGAGGAACGGCTAAAAGCGTTACGAGAACATTAAAAGAACAAACAGAAGCAAATATAAAATTTGATAATAACAAAATAAATGTATATTTATTTTATGGTGATGGATGTCCACACTGCGAAGAATTAATCAGATTTTTAAACAGTTTACCAGACAAATATAATAGTTACTATGATTTATATACTTTGGAAGTTTGGTATAATGAAAAAAATAGTCAATTAATGAAAGAACTAGTAGGACAATTAGGTAAGGAAGTAAAAGGACTACCATGTTTGATTATTGGTGATCAAGTGCTTTTTGGGTATTCAGAATCAATGAATGAAAAAATCAAAAAAGCTATAAAAGAAGAATATTTACAGGTCGATAGATATGATGTTTATAAAAATTACAAATAGTAAGACAAGCATGATGAAAGTCATGCTTTTTTATGTTATAATTTTTTAATGAAAGTGGGAGATACAATGCATATTATAAAACATTTTATAACAATAACATCACACAAAATAAAAGTTATGAATATGTGCTTTAAATGTGGGCTTATTTGGCAAGGAATAACTCATGATTTATCCAAATATTCACCTAAAGAATTTTGGGAAGGAGCAAAATATTATGTAGGGTCATATTCTCCCAATTCAGAATGTAAAAAATTAACAGGAAAAAGCGAAGCCTGGCTGCATCATAAAGGAAGAAATCCCCATCATCCAGAATATTGGGTAGATAATAATGAACCAATAATGATGCCATATAAATATGTAGTTGAAAGTATTTGTGATAGAATTGCTGCTGGAAAAACATATAAGAAAGAAGAGTTTAATCAAACTCAACCATTAAAATATTGGTATGCTAATTTAGGTTTTACTCCTATCCATAAGCAAACATCAGAATTTTTTGAACATGTTTTAACAGACTTATCAATTCATGGAGAAAAATACATATTAAACAAAAAATATATGAAAACAACTTATAACAAAATTTGTGGAGTACAAAAGAACAAGAAGAGGTAAAAGATGTTAGAAGAGTTATATGAAAAATATGATAGATTACAAAAAAAGTATGGTGATAAATCCTTAAATTCTATTTATTTTGGTGGTAAAAAAGAAAATCCCAAAATATGTTTTGTATTCATGAATCCAACAGCTGGAAATATCGCCACTCCAAAAGATTGGGATGGCCCAAGATACCCATGGTTAGGAACTAAAAATATTTGGAAATTATTTAATCAAGTAGATTTAATAGATAAAGAAATATTTGATGAAATACAAGTTAAAAAAGGAAAAGACTGGACAAAAGAGTTTTGTGAAAAAGTATACAAAAACATAGAAAATCATGATATTTTTATTACTAACTTAGCCAAATGTACTCAAATAGATGCCAGACCATTAAAAGATGATGTTTATAAAGCTTATTTAAAATTATTTATGAAAGAAATGAATATCGTAAAACCAAATAAGATAGTATTATTTGGAAACCAAGTGTCATCTATTGTCCTAGGAGAAAAAATAAAGGTATCAGAAGTAAGAAAAAAGAAATTTGAAAAAGATGGTTTTGAATTTTACTCAGTTTTTTACCCAGTAGGTAATGGAATATTTAATATAGATAAATCAATAGAAGATATATTATATATAAAAGATCAAAAGTAGTGTAAATATTACCAAATAAAACAAGAAAAAGCATGAGATTATAATCCGCTGATGCTAGATTTTGAGATAATTGATTAAATCTATGACATTCTAAGATTTGTCAATAATAAATTTTCATGATATTATAGGCATACTGAAAAAACACGAAATTACCGATTTTTTTGAATTTTTGGTAACAATGTGTTTATTTAGT
>CALVYB010000027.1 GCA_944371955.1 uncultured Bacilli bacterium | reverse complement strand
TGCTAAAAAAAGTGAATCTGTGGATAAAAACAGTTTCACTTTTTTATTTTCTCTAAATTTTACCGGAACTCAAAAAAGGAATTGTGCAATTACTTTTGTAAATTTTAAAAATTCCTATTTTTGTTATGCATTATACAATATATTTTTCTTAAAATTGTCATAATTTAATCTAATTTTCTTGCTTTTTCTTGTGCTCAGTTGTGCATTTTCTATTGTAATTTAAGCATTTCTAATTATTTTTTAATAATTGTGCACTTTACTTAGAATTTAACGGTAACTAATTATTTATCAAATAATATTTTATAGAAAAAAGAACTTAAATTGTCATCAATTCTTGTTCTTTTTCTTTTAACATTTCTTCAATTTTTTTATTATACATCTGAACTAACTCTTGAATTTCTTTTTCCATTCCTTTTTCTATATCCTCTGGTAGTTCTTCTGCCTCTACCATTTCTAATGCTTCATGTCGATTGTTTCGAACAGATACCTTTGCATCTTCAGCAATTGCTTTAACTTGTTTAGTAAGTTCTCGACGTCTTTCTTCAGTAAGCGCTGGAATTACAATACGAATAGTTTCGCCATCATTGCTAGGTGTATAACCTAGATTAGCAGCAAGTATGGATTTTTCAATAGCTCCTAAACAACTTCTATCAAATGGCTTAATTAGAAGTTGAGTAGCTTCAGGAACAGAAATCGTAGCTAATTGTTTAAGTGGCGTCATACTTCCATAATATTCAACATTAACACCATCTAAACTAGAAGGATTAGCTCTTCCTGCTCTAACAGAAGTAAAACGTTTTTCTAGATTTTTAAGTGTATTATCCATGCTTTCCTTTGTTAATTTGATAATATCATTATACATTCAATTCATCTCTCCTTGTTATAATTATAATATAAAGTTTACCGAAAAGAAAGACAAAAATAGAAATTAACCTACTTTTAAAACTTATTAACTAATTCAAAAAATACATATATATTATAGAAAAAGAAAGCTTCTTTTAATAATTAAATTATTAATATCAAACATATAAAAAGATGCCTGATTAGACATCTTATATATATTGAGAAATTAAATTTAAATATTCATCTTCTAACTGTTTTGTAGTTTCTTGATTAATAGTAGAATCTTCATGAACTGAATAACTAACACAATCAATAACTTTTCCTTGATTAATTACACAAACAACTGGTAAAGAAGTATCTTCATCAATATTTAACAAGTCCATAACTTCTTCGTATTTTTTATTCTTTTTATGTGTAATACTATCAGGATTAAAATAATACACTTTACTTATATTTTCTTTTTTTAACGCACTGTTCAACGCTTTAGCTCCAAAAGCCGACCATTCACAATCAGAGTTTCCCAAAAATAATATACAGAATTGATTATCAAATAATCTTAACACTTCAGAAACATCTGCATAATGAAAAGGATTACTTTTACTAATAGAATATTCATTAGCAAATTTTTCAGCATCACTTAATTCAGCTGTCTTTTTTACAGAACATCCACTAATCAAAAACAACAAACTACAAAAAACAATTAAAATTACTACTTTTTTCATGCCGGCTCCTTAATAAAATTATGCTCCTTGAATTTGACTCATAACTTCATCAGCAAAGTTTTCTTGTTTCTTTTCTATTCCTTCACCAACAGCATAACGTACCATAGAAGCAATTGCCCCACCATTAGATTTAACATAATCTAATACACTAACATTAGAATCTTTAATAAATGCTTGTTCTTCTAAACAAATCTCTTTATAAAATTTATTAAGTCTACCAACAACCATCTTTTCAGCAATATCAGCTGGTTTTCCTTCTGCCATAACTTGTTCTTTAATAACATGAGATTCTCTTTCAACTAACTCAGCTGGAACTTCATCTCTTCTTACTGCAGTAGGATTCATAGCAGCAACATGCATTGCAACATCTTTAGCAACCTCATCAGTTGTATTATCTAATACAACAACAGCGGTAATTTTTCCTCCCATATGAGAATAAACACCAAAAACTTGACTATCAGTTTTTTCAATTCTTTCAAATCTTCTAAAACTGATTTTTTCACCAATTTTTGCAGTGAAATTAACAACTGCCTCTTCTACAGTTTCACTACCACCATTGATAACTAATTTATTTGCTTCTTCCATAGTTTTTACATCAGTATGTAATAAAGTTTTAATTAAAGATGAAACTAATCCCTTAAATTCTTCATTTTGAGCAACAAAATCAGTTTCACAGTTAACTTCTAATAAAACAGCTGTATTACCTTCAATCTGCGCTTCAGTTAATCCTTCAGCAGCAATTCTACTTTCCTTCTTAGCAGCTTTACTAATTCCCTTTTCTCTTAACCAGTCAATGGCATTTTCCATATTTCCTTCTGTTGCCTCTAATGCTTTTTTACAATCAAGCATTCCAGCACCAGTTCTCTCTCTTAACTCTTTAACATCACTTGCTTTAATCATTATAATCCTCCTCTTTTATACATCAAAAGGGTGAATACCTTCCACCCTCCCAATTCTAATTTATCACAATTATTCAGATAATGCTTCAATTAATTCAGCTTTTTTCATAGCAGAATAACCTTTAACACCAGCATCTTTTGCCATTGCTTTTAAATCTGCTAATGTCATAGAAGAATAATCAACTACTTCTTTTTCTTCTTTAACTGCTACTTTTTCTTCTGCAGCTTCTTCTTTTACAACTTCTTTTTTAGCTTTTTTATCAGATTTAGCTTTATCATCTTCACTAATATAATCAATAACTTCGTTACCATTAACTTCGGCAATTGCATTAGTTAATACTCCAAGTAATAATTTAACTGCACGAACGGCATCATCATTACCAGGAATAACATAATCAACTAAATCAGGATCACAATTAGTATCTACGATACCAAATACTGGAATACCTAAAATACGAGCTTCTTTAATTGCATTTTCTTCTTTACGAGGATCAACAATTACTAATGCTTGAGGTAATCTCTTCATTTCACGAATTCCTCTTAAGTTTTTATCTAACTTAGCATACTCTTTCTTTATTTGAATAACTTCTTTTTTAGGTAATAAATCGAAAGTTCCATCAGATTCCATTTTGTTAATGTCATCCATTCTCTTAATTCTTGAACGAATAGTCTTGAAGTTAGTTAAAGTTCCTCCTAACCATCTTTCATTAACAAAATACATATTAGTTCTAACAGCACATTCTTCAGCAGCTTCTTGAGCTTGTTTTTTAGTTCCTACAAACAAAACTTTTCCACCTGCTTCAGCAATCTCTTTCATTGCTAAATATGCTTCTTCTAATTTTTTAACTGTTTTTTGTAAATCGATAATATAAATATCATCTCTTGTAGTATAGATGTATTCCTTCATTTTTGGATTCCATCTTCTTTTTTGATGTCCAAAATGAACACCAGCTTCTAATAAATAATTCATTGATACTATAGACATAAATATAATTCTCCTTTTCGTTTTATCTTCTATTAGTTTCTAATATTTATCACCATAAGGCACTAGACAAATAAATTCACTAATATGTTTATTTTGATAAAGCTGCTACTAGCTCAGCTTTCTTCATTGTAGAATATCCTTCTACTTTAGCGTTTTTTGCTGCTTCTTTTAATTCAGCAACTGTCATTTTTGAATAATCAACAGCTTCTTTTTCTTCTTTCTTTTCTACTTTTTTAGCGTCTTTTGCTTCACCTTTTGAAGCAGTTACAGTAACTTCATGTCCAATAACTTCTTCTTGACGAGTAACCTTTCCAGCTTTTCCATCACGAGCGATTTTAACAAATTCACTAAACATTTTTGGATCGTTAATAGCGATTTCAGATAACATCTTACGGTTAACTTCAACACCTGCTTTAGTTAAACCCTCGATAAATCTAGAATAACTGATATCATTTTGACGACATGCAGCATTAATTCTAGTAATCCATAATTTTCTGAATTCTCTCTTTCTTTGCTTTCTGTCTCTAAATGCATATTGACCAGAATGCATTAATTGTTCTTTTGCTGACTTATAAAGTCTATGTTTGCTACCAAAGTAACCTTTAGCTTGTTTTAATACTTTTTTATGACGAGCTTTTGTAACTGCTCCATTCTTTACTCTTGCCATGTTTTTTCCTCCTTCAAATTATTACAAAAATTAGATTATATTCTTTAATCTGTTTTGATCTGCTTTACTTAAGTTAGATCCTTTTCTATTTTTTCTATTGACACTTGTAGACTTTGCTCCAGTATTATGACGACTACCTGGACGTCCAATTTTATAATCATTCTTACGTGCTTTTACAACTTTTGCTGTTCCTTTATGTGTTTTAATTTTTGGCATAACTTTTCCTCCTACTATTTGTTTTTCTTTGGAACCAATAACATAGTCATGGTTCTACCGTCTAATTTAGGGCTTTGCTCTATATCCGCAATTTCTGTAACTCGAGATGCAAATTGTTCCAAAACTTCCCTACCTAATTCTGTATGTGCCATCTGTCGTCCTTTAAAACGAACAGAAAGCTTAATACGGTCACCTTTTTCTAAATATTTAGTAGCATTTCTAAGCTTAGTCTCGAAATCCCCAACATCTATAACAGGTGATAAACGATACTCTTTCAACTCAGACATATTAGCTTTTTGTTTCTTTAATGCTTCTTTTTCCTTTTTTCGTTTTTCATAACGATATTTGTTATAATCCATCACTTTACATACAGGTGGATTGGCATTAGGACTCATCAAAACTAAATCTAAATTAGCATAACTAGCTAAAGTAAGTGCATCTTGAATAGATTTAACTCCAACTTGTTCCCCATTAGGACCAATAACTAATACTTCACGAGCCTTAATTTGATCGTTAATAGGTTGACTCTCCTTATTATTTGCTATAATTAACACCTCCATATATTACAAGAAAAAGAAAAGTGGATATAAAATTATATCCACTCCAAACCAAAACGTAACAAAAACAAATTTTGTTCCTAGGCTTTTGACCCATCGCTAGTTGCAATCAGGTGGATATAAATCTCTTTCCTTTTTTCTCGACTAGTAATAGTTTATGCAAAAAACATTGTTTTGTCAACCACTTTTATCATTTTTTAATAAAAATATTTGGTTCCACTAAAGATTACAATTGATGTAAAACTTTTCTATATAGAGAAAAAAATAAATCCTAAAAATGTAACTGTCAAAAATTTCTTATCAAAAAAACGTACTGCTATCGCAAGTATGTCATATTATCCTCATAGTTTAGATACGATATCCTATGTCTTTTATTTATAAAAGATATTAATGTTCTAAAGATTCTCTTATGCATTTGAGTGAAAGTCTTAAAGAAGCAACATTTATAAATCCCACAAGGTACTATCAAAACAACCTAATACTCATACAGAACAAAAATTATGTTAGATTAAAACCAGATTATAATTATATAAAATCATAATATTCCTCTTCATAAATTTTATAGGAACTTAATAACAGAAAGAGATTATTCTAGATGTAATTATTCTTTGTTTAGAATTATTAGAAAGCTTAAATATAATGTTAATCCTAAAAAACAAAACATTCAGGCTAATATTAGAAATAAATAGCTATTGAATATTAGCATGGTACATAAACAACATTGTATTAGGCTACTACCTAATAAATTTTACGAATATATAGTTCTTGAGGAAACACCTACAAAATCCTTATAATACTTGTAAACAACAATCTTTATATTATACAATTGATTTTATTATAAGAACTATGTTTTTACCCCAAACGTTAAAATAACATTCCTAAGCAATAATTAAATTAGTTTTATCCGCTTAAATTTGAAAACCAATTCTATGAATAATTACATTATAACTATGTCATATTGTTTTTTACTACTGATAAATGTTTCCTCAGATTATTTGTAATTATGCATTTTTCTATATTAGTAATTTTAAATTTTCCTATTTTGTAAAGCTAACGCAACCGACTTGAAAACTTATAAATAACTTTAAATTTTATTTTTGATACGTTCTAACAGCAGCGACAACATTTATTGGTTTAGTACAATTAGGCTCATAAGCCTGGATAACCGCATTTAAGAATTGTAATTTTAAACTTAATTCTGCATTTTTATTAATAATACGCTCCACTGTTGCTCCACTTGGTACCATTTGTCTAGCATCCACTACATTATAATAGATTTCTTGTCCATCTCTATCAAATGTAAGAGTTTTTACTAAAGATAACTGATGCTTTTCATCACGACTTGCATTTATTTCTGCCTCCACTTCTCTAGCCCGTTCTAACCCCATAGAACATGGATTTAACAATATAGTACTAATAGAATTCCCACCTATAGTTAGTTGAGTTCTAGTACTTCCCTGCACTGAAAAAGCCTTTTTAGGAGCAATTCTAGAAATATATGTCATTTCTGTACCTTTTTCGTGAGATGTATAGGTATTTCCCATAATACCACGATTAGCCTTACCACCTTCAGAATTAATAGTAATACCTGGAGTATAAGCATCTGACAACATTTCACTAGGAAAAACTTTACCAGTTAGGACACCATTTCCTAAAGAAATTAAATCATCACTAGTAACTTTAATACCAGCATGGCCACTATAACCTCCAACAGATAATGCACTACCATCATTAACCATTCCAACAATTGCATTAGCACTACCAGTAAATCTTTTTATTTTATTATCTGGAAGAACCAAATAAGTATCTTTTAAACCTAATCTATCAACAATATAATAATCTACTAATTCTTGATAAGATTTACCAGTAATATGTTCCATAACCTCTTTAGTTAACATCATACCCATATCATTATAATTGTATTTACCAATTTCAACAACAGACATATTATATAAACAATCTTTTGCTTCTTGAATCGTTCTTTTAGAATCCAAACGTCCATCAGTTCTAAATTGTGTAGTAAAAGTCAACACATCACGCATAGTTAAATCCCCAACATTTCTAAAACGCGAATCTAAATCTCTTACCTTATCATTTAAAGTAAACGATCCTTCTTTCATCAAATTATAAGCAATAATTTGAGTATAAAATTTAGAAACAGAAGCAATATCAAAAATGGTATCTTCTCTCATTTTTTGTTCTGTCGCACCCATCTTACCACCAAAAATCTTAACATTAATATTTCCAGCTTGCATACCTACCATATAACCAGGTATAGGATAACTATTACGCAACTTTTCTAAAAAACGAATATTATCTTGAATAACAGCTTCAACCAATTCTTCTGGTGTAGCAGCTGGATTATTTTGAATAATATCAAGCATTGGCTTAGTGGCAGTTTCCAATTCTTCACGAGTAGCATAAGTACCCTCTTGCTGCACATTATCTAAAAAATTTTCTAAAATTTTATCATAATTCATAAAATAATTCCCCACATAAATTCAATCTTTGCAAATTATAACATACATTATTCAAATGCTCAAAAATATTAATAATTCAAATCTGACGTACTAGCGTATATATTCATTTATATTTAATAAAATATTATAAAATACAAAAAAAGAATTAAAATTTAATTCTTTCTTCAATATAGTTAGGAACTTTTTCTAAAGGTAATACAATTTGTTCCATGGTATCTCTATTTCTTAAAGTAACAGTACCATTATTTAATGTTTCATCATCAATAGTAACAGCAAAAGGAGTACCTATCGCATCACATCTTCTATAACGTTTACCAATAGAAGCAGTTTCATCATAACTAGTCATAAAATATTTAGATAACAAACTATAAACCTCTTTAGCCTTTTCCCCGTGATACTTTTTATTTAAGGGTAATACAGCCACTTTATATGGAGCAATTGCCGGATGAAACTTCATTACCTCTCTAGTTTCTCCATTTTCTAAAGTTTCTTCATGATAAGCATTATCAAGTAAAGCAAGTACCAAACGATCACAACCAACTGTAGATTCAATAATATATGGAATATATTTTTCATTAGTTTCTGGGTCTAAATATTCTTGAGATACTCCTGAATATTCTTGATGACGAGACAAATCATAATTTGTACGATTATGAGTACCATTTATTTCTCCCCACCCAAAACTAAATAAATATTCAATATCACAAGCTTCTTTAGCATAAAAAACCAACTTTTCATGATCATGAAATCTCAATTTTGTTTCAGGAATACCTAAATCTAAAAAATAATTTTTTGCATAATCTTTAAAATAACGATAAAGTTCACTATCAATTCCTTCTTTACAAAAAGTTTGATATTCCATTTGTTCAAACTCAATCGTTCTAAAAGTAAAATTACCAGGAGTAATTTCATTTCGGAAAGCCTTACCAATTTGTCCAATACTAAATGGAAGTTTTGCTCTCATTGTACGCTGAACACCCAAAAAATTAACATACTCACCCTGAGCATTTTCAGGACGCAAGTAAACTTTATTTTTTCCATCTTCAGTAACCCCGCGATGCGTTTCAAACATCAAATTAAATTGACGAATGTCTGTATAATCACTTTTACCACAATTAGGGCAAGGAACTTTATGTTCTCTAATGTAAGCCATCATCTCTTCTTGAGTCATACCATCAGCATGAGCCTCACTGTCAAAATCATCAATCAAGTTATCAGCTCTATGGCGCATCTTGCACTCTTTACAATCAATTAATGGATCGGAAAAACCAGATACATGACCACTAGCTTCCCAGACTCTAGGATGCATAAGAATCGCAGCATCAACCTCATATGCATTGCTTCTCTCTTGAATAAAACGTTTTCTCCACGTATCCTTAACATTATTTTTTAACCTAGCTCCTAAAGGGCCATAATCCCAAGTATTAGCTAACCCTCCATAAATTTCACTACCTTGAAAGATAAATCCATATTGTTTGCAATAATTAGTTAATTTTTCCATAGTTAATTTTTCCATAAATATATCTCCTCTTCTACATGTAATAATTTTTAAATCTAAACATAACTTTCTTGGCAATAACCATAATAAGATAATCATCAATTAGCTATTCTCTATAAATAAAAAAATTCTAGAATATATAAGGACGAGTAAATACCCGCGGTTCCACCTTACTTATTCTAGAAGAATCAGCTTTAATATATACTGCTAACGGTTTTCCAAGACCGGTCATCACACTTATTACATATAATATACAAAACAAAAAAAAGTATGTCAAGAATTTTTAGGAAATTCTTCCTACCAAATTGTAACACTACAAAATGAAAGTAATTCATCCATGTAAAAAATTATGTATAGAAGAAAAAAAAATATCATCATAAAATCAAACCAAGAACTCCAAAACACAATAGAAAAATTGCAAGAAGTCATAGAAATGATAATAAAAGATTTTGTAATACATTAAAATTTTACTCACTTGAGAATTTAAGATATCAAGCAAAATGATACTTAAAAATCAAATAACATACCAAAGGTTGTTTTGAATTATAAAACACCCAAGAAACAAAAAATACCATTTAAAACAAAAAATTAACTCAACTATCTTGAATTAATTTCATATTTTTTATTTCACATCATTTACTATGTATTCAAAAACATACTAATAATATGGTAAAATTATATTGAAATGGAGATGATTTTTTGAATATTATAAGAACAATAGATTTATGGACAGAACAACTAGATAACCACTTAGAATGTTTTATGGGGGCATTTGTAGATGGATTTGAAAATGGTGATATTCCATTTGACTCATATAAAGTAATTAAACATTGTAATTGTATTATTACTAGTAATCAAGGCAATATAAATATTCGCAATAAACATAATGCTATAATTTTTTATAAAAATAATAAACCAGTAAGATTAATGGTTATAAATCAAAACACAGATGTAGATGCATGTATAGCAACTGCTTTAAATCAAACATTAGATAATTCAACACTAAATGAAATATATGCTTCATGTAATATTACAAGAACTGATATTGATTTAAGACAGCAACCTATCAATAATGATTCTCTTTCTGAACAAGAAATAGATGTTGGGTCATGTGACAGACCTAATTTATTAAATAGTATGTTAGAAGGTAGTTACACACAAAGCGATACCGATTATGGAAAAAGCAACAATGATAGTGATTATCAATTTGTTTCTGAGACTTTTATACAATATCAATTAATGACTGATAATGAATATTTTGACATTGAACATCATTGTGCTTTTATAAATGAAACTATGACAAGAATAATACCATTACAAGATAATTCTTTATTGAATATTGAAAGTATAAAACAAAAATACCAGGATACACTTCTTTTGCAAAGAAAAAGTAAATTTTTGAATTGAGCATGAAATGATATCTCTCTACGATAATTGGAAATGATATAGTTCTTTTTTTGTTACATAATAATATCATATATAAAATTATTTACAACTTGGTTCATATCAAAATTATAAAATAATTAATCCTCTTTTTATACTTTATATAGTGTGAGAGTATATTTATTTTGCCTAACCAAAACCAAATTTGCACTCGCATACAAATTCCTACGTCTTTGAAATTTACCAATCTCTGAAAGTAGTTAAAAAGTACAACTTTCATTTCTACATTATCATAAATATACTTAATTATTTATGTTTTTTAAATATTTAATAATATTGTTATCTGTATCAAATGCACGTGCTATCCTAACATATCCAATATTTGTTTTACCTAATTTATTTTTATTATAAACAACTTCCTCTTCAATTTGGCCATAAACTTTAATCCAACGTCTAGAAATTTTATAATTTTTTACATTTAAAATATTATATATTTTGTATTCCGTAATTCTACCAAATATAGTCCAAAGTGCTTCAGTTTGTTGGATGTAGTAAATGGTATCATTATTTATATTTAGTTTACTATGCACATACGACATTTTCATTCCTACATATAAACACAAAACAAAAGGAAAACCTACAAAGCTAATTATAAATAACCACGCCATCAACATACTTAAAAAATAAGCATAGTTTTCTAGAAAACTAGGATATGTAATTGGTCTTTTACAAAATATCATTAGCAATATCATGAATAACAAATAAAAAAACATAATCCAAGATAAAATAGCAAATAATAATCCATTTTGTTTTTTATAAACATCATTCGAAAACATCTATATCACTCCTGTTTTTTATTTTTTACATATTTTTCTAAATTTTCTACTTCTTTTTTATCTCCTTCTTTATATTCTACATAATTCATTATTGCAATCATTATAGATACTAAAAGCAGATAAATAGCAAGAACAATAAAAGTAATAGTAAATACAATTTTTGAGAATTTTGTAAATGCTAGTGTCGCTAAAATTCCCCACAAAATAATATATGGCAAAATAAGAAGAAGCCGTAATATGCTAAATACTATTTTAAATATTATTTTTACATCTTCTTTTTTTAGGTTAAGTCTAGTTTCTTTTTCTTTTTTTCTGCAAGAAATAAATGATAAAATAAAAACGTATCCTAAAATAATTTTAAAACAAATAGAACGAGCCAATTCACTATCTCCGATAATAATCCCTAAAGCTATTGATCCAATAAAGAAAAATAATATGCAACCTAAAATATTAAATACAATTTTTTTCCAAGTTTTCATTTTTAATTTTCAACCTCCTATGATATTAATTATATCATAAAATCAATTTTGTGTCAATTTGTGTAACTGTCTAATAAAATCTTTACTTTTTAAATAAATCCCTGTATATCTATCATAATAATCATCTAAAAACTGATTAATTTCTAACGCAACAGAATCACTAACCTTTAATTTAGAAATACTATTAATATCAACATAATAAAATAATCGCAATAACTTTACTGCTTTATCAGAAACTATAGGTTCATTGTGATAACAGTTCCTGCACAAATATCCACCAGCACTTGAATCAACAGTAACAATATCCTTAGAACTACCACAAACACCACAACAATCAACGCTAGGACTAACTCCTAAATAATCTAAAAGTTTTAGCTCTAAAATTTCCGAAAGCACAATAGGAGAAAATCCTTCTTCTATTTTCTTTAGTGTATTTTTGACCAATTCTAAAATAGAAGAATCATCATTTTCTCGAACAACTTGTAAAGTAAGTTCTGCCAAAAAAGAAGCATAACTAATCTTTTCTAAATCCATAAGCAACTTAGAATATGATTCTATAACATCTACTGCAGTTAAGGTAGATATACCATCTTTTTTATATCGAATATAAAATTTCCCATATAAAAGCTTACGACTAACACCACGTAACTTACATTTCATATTACGACAACCTTTAGACATAATACCAATAAGGCCATATTCTTTCGTAAAAACATTTAAAATTTTACTAGATTCACTATAATTAGTTTCACTTAAAACAATACCTTCAACACATTCTATTTGCAAAAATCATCACTTCTTCTTTATAACTGCTTGATACAAACGATAATATCTTACTTCTCCAGTCTTTTTAAATAACTCCCATAAAATATCTTTCATTAAAAATCACCTCTATATTCTTATAGTGATGATTTATATTAAATTTTATTCAAATTTTATTCATCTTCATCTTTTAAACCAAGTTCTAAAAAATATTTTTCCTCATCGCGCCAATTCTTTAAAGTTTTTACATAAGTTTCCAAATAAACCTTTTTTCCTAAAAATAATTCCATATCATGCCGAGCTCTGCTTCCAATTTCCTTTAACATTGCTCCACCCTTACCAATAATAATCTTTTTAATATTGTCGCGATCTACAACAATCAATACTTGAATATGAACAACATTTTCATCTTCTTCATAATTTTCAACATAACAAGTAACACTATGAGGAATTTCTTGACGAGTTAATTCTAAAACCTTTTCACGAACAAACTCGGCCATAATAAAGCGAGTAGAAACATTAGTAAGATCTTCTTCCGAATAAATTCTCTCCATATTAGGTAAATACTTTTTTAAACATAAAATTAAACTATCTAAATTATTTTTCTTTTTTGCAGAAATAGGAATAATTTCACTAAAATCATATTTTTCTTTTAATTCATTAATTTTTTCTAACAAAACGCTTTTATCTTTAAATTGATCAACCTTATTTAAAAGTAAAAATACCGGAACACCATGATTTTTTATTTTCTCTAAAATAAATTCGTCTCCTTTACCAAAACCTTTATAAATATCAACCAAAAATAAAATTACATCAACACCTTCAGTATTGTTATAAGCTTTTTTATTCATTAAATTACCCAACTTATGAGTAGGTTTATGAATACCAGGAGTATCAATAAAAACAATTTGTGAATCATCATCATTGTAGATTCCTTGAATAACATTACGCGTAGTACCACTAACATTAGATGTAATGGCTAATTTCATACCAAGCAAACTATTAAGTAAGGTACTTTTCCCTACATTAGGTCTCCCAACTAAACTTACAAAACCACATTTCATAATAAATCATCCTCCCCAAATGGATATGGGCACAATTCTTTAACGGTATGTTGTACAACATCTCCTCGAGTAGAATAACAAAAAACTTGAGCGTCAACATCAAAAACTTCAAAAATCATTTGTCTGCAGACAAAACAAGGCATTCCAACTCTTCCGCCAGAAACCATAACATGAATTTCTTTAAATTCACCCTTTTTAACCCCAGCCGTAATAGCACTAAAAATGGCATTACGTTCTGCACAAGTACCTGCCCTGGTACTAGCATCTTCTACATTAACCCCAAAAAATTTCCTACCATCCGTTGTAACAACACAAGCAGAAACTGGGAAATTAGAAATTGGAACATAACTATTTTTATGTAATTCTAATAATTGTTCTTTCATAATATACCTCTCATAAATTCAATACCTTCAGGGACAAAGATAATAAGTCCAATAAGTGCCGAAATAATTGTCATCATTAACACCCCTGCACTAGCCGTATCTTTAGCTAATTTCGCTAAAGGATGAATATCCGGTGACGCTAAATCAACAACATATTCGATTGCAGTATTAAAAAATTCAGCCATTAATACTAACCCAATCAAAATTAAACACACTAACCATTCAATGTAGCTAATTTTAAAAATAAAACCAAAAACAATAACCAAAAGAGCCATGATCGTGTGAATTTTTAAATTTTGTTCCCCCTTATAAGCTTCATAAAGACCACAAAACGCATATCGAAAACTATTAACTAATCTTTTCTCATCAAGAATGTGTTTTCGTTTATCTTTCGATGTTACACGCATGCAATACCTCCTCTTGTTTAGAAAACATGATAGTCTCATCTTCCTTTGTCATATGATCATATCCCAACAAATGATAAAATCCATGAACAGCTAAAAAAGAAAGCTCCCGAAGTAAAGAATGTCCATACTCTTTTGCCTGACTCTTTGCTTTATCAAGAGAAATATAAATATCCCCCAAAACTCTCTCTCCTACAGGAGTAATCATCTCTGTCTCATCCTCCAAAGCAAAAGTAATCACATCAGTTTCTCTATCAATATGGCGATAATTTTTATTAAGTTCATGAATATACTGATTATCAACAATAATAACATTAAACATAACATTTTCTAAGTTTTCTTTTTTTATAGCATAATTTAATACATCTTTTACTATTTCTAATTCTGTAATTTCTTCTTCTGTCTGATTAAAAATTTCTAACTCATTCATCATATCACCCCTAAATCAATGTAACTAAACCAATCAATAAGACAATCGCTATTATATTTAAAAACATCTCACTTTTCAATACATCAGGTAGTTTTTTAGCAAATTTGGATAATAAATAATAACAAGAAAAACCTAAAATACCACCTAATAAATTTAAAATAATATCATCAATATCAAAAACTCTTCCTATAAGCATTTGTACAGTTTCAATAGAACAAGAAGCAATAAGTGTAAGAACAATAGGTAACCAAGCTCTTTCACACTTTAAATAATAACTAATAAAAAATCCAAACGGTAAGAACAAAATCATATTACCAATAACATTTTTAATAAACAACCGACTTCCAAAATCATAACGAAAAATCTCTTTAAAAGGTATAAAGTTATTACTAGACCAACTAACAGTATCTTGAAAAGTAACCACCTGGAACAAACATAAAACATAAATGATAAAACATAACATCAATAAATCTTGATACAAAACAAACCTCGAACGATTTTTCCACAAATAAGCCACTCTGACAGATACGATAATTATCGTAGAAATCAACACCATAGGCCACGTAAAATTAACAACTCCCTGAATTGTAGACGAAAGCGGTTCAAACATGCCTATTCCTCCTCTTGTGAGTTTTCTTTAGTAATATCTATATCACGAATATCTAACGTATCTGTAATATCTTCTTTTACTCTAAAAAACACTTCTACCTCTATTCTACTATCTTTTTCATACTTTTTCAAAATTTTTTTAGAAATAATCTCATCTTCCTGAGAAAGCTTATGAGTTAATTTATTTGTAGCCAAACGATACGCAATAGAATCAATTGTCTCTAAAGTATAATTTTTATCAACAACATCAGTTTCCAAATAAGTAGAAAATAAAAACTGAATCGGCAAAAGTTTTGACTTAAAAATAGACGTACTCTTCTTTTGATAATTCTCATAATGTGAAAACAAATGATAAGTGGCATTTAAAAATTGAATTTCTAATTGACTTTTCTTCTCACCAGTAACTTTTTCTTCATAATAATGTTTAGGTAAAGATAAACTAACCTGATACCAAACTTCTCCAAATACTTGTCCAGTAGCACAACGTTTGCTAACAATTTCCTCTTTATTATAAATAAGGCCACTAATAATAACGTCACCCGTTTTTACATAATCTAACTTTTTCTTAACCACTTCACCTTCCTCTGCTCGTATTTCTAAAATCATAGCATCTTTTTTTGCTACAACACTCCTAGGATAACATTGCTCTTCATCCTTATTTTTTTTCCGCTCTTCGACATGTACTATATATTTAGTACCAATCTCTTCAATTTCAAGCCATTCAATACGCTCCGTTTCCTTTTTTAAAATCTTTTCTACTATCTTCTCCTTTTCATCATAACTTACTTTAAAATGAAATTTTTCTATCCCAAATCGCTTCAAATCTTGATAAATAATAGACTGGATTTCATGGCTAGAATGAATAACTTCTATTTCAAATGTAATATGACTCAAAAAAAATAACACTCCAAAAAAGAAAACTAATCCCAATAAAAAAATAAAATATTTACAAAATAAATATTGCAGTTTCAATAAACCATATCGATTTAATACAGTAATCTTATAACTGGTTTTAATATCCATAATTTTTTGGTAATCCTCTTGGCTAACTTCTAAAATAAGACCAGAATCACTATTTTCTCTTCGATAAATAGAAATTTTCTTACTAATCAGCATTGACAAAAAATATGAAAGATTTTTACCTTGAATTAAAATCCGATAATGATTATTCATAGAACACCTCAACTCCAAGTACTTCTCCGCCAACTAAAACTTCAGAATCTAATAGTCGTTGCAATACAAAATTTTTTCCCTTCACCACAACTCTTCCATAACTAGTTAAAAAGGAAACTCGAGATTCTTCCAATGCTACTATTTTAGAAAAATTGATTGCGAAAAAGCGCTCTTCTAATAAAGTAAGACGAAATTCATGATCCAAAATATAATCTTTAACTCTAGATAGCATACAATCACCTAATAAAAGATATGAAAAAAAAAGACTTTTTAGTCTTTTATTGTAATTTAGTCTTAATAATTTCACTAACTTGTTTCATATCAGCACGGCCCTTTAATTTTGGCTGTATCTCTTTCATAATTTTACCCATATCACGAGCACCTTCAGGGTTTACAATTTGAAAAGCTTCATCAATAATAGCCAAGACCTCTTCATCAGATAATTGAGCAGGTAAATAACTTTGTAAAATTGCAAGCTCTTCTTGTGTCTTGTCTATTAAATCTTGTCTACCACCTTTTTCAAACTCGACGATTGAATCTTTTCTTTGTTTGATACCACGATTAACCACTTCAATTAATAACTCGTCATTAATTTCACGTTTTTTATCTATATGTTCTTTATCCAAATCCCCCTTAATCATACGAAGTGTAGTTAAACGATCTTTATCCTTTGCTTTCATAGCTACAATCATATCCTGTTTTAACTTTTCTACCATAATATTCTCATCTCCTTAATCATATTATAATCGATTATGAAACTTTTGCCAAATACTACTTTTTTGATTTTATTACAAATATACAATAAACTGCTTTCACAAAATTACAAAACATAAACAATTATTCCATCATAGAATTTTTATCTGCTTCAAATAAAAAATAAGATATTAAAATTATTTTGCGAAAAAAAAGAGACATTAGTCTCTATTATCTTTACGATTTCTTTTCTTTGAATTTTTGATTCCTTCTTTTTTAGCTGCTCTTCTAGCTACTCCTGGTTTAATATAAGATTCACGTTTTTTGCACTCTGAAGGGACACCGTCTCTAGCTACTTT
>CALVYB010000026.1 GCA_944371955.1 uncultured Bacilli bacterium | reverse complement strand
CAATACATCACAAATAAAGTCTATGCTCGAAAATCAAGCATAGACTAATTTAAAAATTTTTCATGCGTTTATCCTGAAAAAAATACTCAAAATCTTGAGTATTAAAATAAATTTTTATAAATAAAATACCCAGAAATAGCAATTACTGCAATTACTACAATGATTAGGATTATTTTTACTATTACTGGCATTTTCTTTTCTTTAAATTCCTCATCCATTTCAAAGTCTTTATCAGATAAATCCATACTTCTTGTATAGAATTCTGTATCTGATTCATCCATTATACTGCTTGATCCTTTTTCTTCTTTTAGCTTGTTTACTTTATCAATTTGATCTTTGTCTAAGATTTCTTTAGATAATGATAATTTTTCTTCTATTTCTACAGCCGAATCGTCTCTATCTTCTGAATCTAATTCATCATCGGTTTTAATACTAGGAGATGGCTTTTCTACTCTGTCCATCATATTAGTCGCCATTAAATCGCTTAATAAATCCACACTAGTTGATTGGTCAATTTCTCCAGCTAAAGTTTTTGAAGTTATAGTATCAATTAAATTCCTTAATTCATTCTCATCAGGTTTTGTACGCCCTACTTTTTCTTTTCTATACTTTTCTAATTCTTCCGGATTTAGACTCGCTAAAATATTATAATTTGTATCTTTTAATTTTCTTTTGGCTTCTAATTCATCCTTCTTAATACGATTTTTTTTAGCTTCGGCTATGACACTATTAATATCATAGATTTTATTTTCGTGGTCTTGATATAAATAATTGAACTCATCTAATTCTTTTTTTACTTTAGGTTCTGATACGAAGGTATTGTATTCTTTCATTTGATGATATCCTTCTCTGGTACGAAAATTTTTTTGAGCAGTTCCTAAATCAAAGGCATTAGCATTTGTAACATCGGTAAAATTAGTGTATTTTGTGTTTCGACCAATGTTTTCGTATAGCTCTTGGTTTTTATTAGATCTACGTAACTCTGCCGAACGTTCTTCTTTTTCATAGCGTTCCATTCTGCTTCTCATACCGCTCACCTTCCTATATTTTAGTTTATCACACCTTAAATGAAAACAAAAGTAATAATTATCTCTTTACGTCAATAAGATTTTCTTGTATAATGTGGTGGAAGGAGAGAATAAAATGAAAGTAAAAGTTAATAGAGATAGTTGCATTGGATGTGGAGCTTGTGCAGCTATTTGTGACGAAGTTTTTGAAATAGATGATGAAGGACTTTCTGTTGTAAAAAAAGAAGTAGTTAGTGAAGAAAAAAAACAAGAAGTTCAAGATGCATCTGATAGTTGCCCTACTGGAGCAATTGAAGTTGAAGAATAAAAAAGCAATGGAATCATTCCATTGTTTTTTTATAATATTTCTATTATTTCTTCCTCGGTTACTGTTCCAGAATCAAATTTATACATTTTATCACATAACACATTCATATCTTCTTTAATATGAGTTGCTAAAATAATGAGTTTTCCTTTTTGTTTTTCTTGCACTAAAATATTTCTAATTTGTGAAGCGCTTTTTTCGTCAAGGCCATTAAAAGGCTCATCTAAAATGAGGATATCTGGATCTTCCATTAATACTTGAGCAATCCCTAACTTTTGTTTCATTCCTAAGGAATATTTATAATATTTTTTATTTTTATTCTCTTCTAAACCTACTTTTTTTAGCGCTTCTTCAATTTCCTTTTCACCTATTTTATGTTGTATTTCAGCTAACAATTCTAAGTTTTCTAGTCCTGATAATTCAGAAATAAAGTTTGGTGTTTCGATTAAAGCTCTAGTACTTGGCGGAAATTTATTATTATCGATTACATTTTCTCCGTTAAACAAAATTTCTCCTTGGCTTGGTTTTAAAAAGGCACAAATCAATTTTAATAGTACAGACTTTCCTGAACCATTATGGCCTATAAATCCGTAGATATGTCCCGATTCTAATGTCATGGTAACATTTTTCAAAACTTCTATATCTTTGAATTTTTTTGATACATTTTTAATTTCAATTTTCATGAACATGACCCCTTTTTTGAACAGTTCCTAGTTTTACTAATAATAAAATGATTCCTATACAAATAAAACTAAATAAAATAAAGTACATCACTTCGTTTAAAAACGAATGATAATCTAACATATAATAATAATTCCACGGCAAAAATGGAAGTTGATTGGTTGTTTTGGGTATTATTAAGAAGAAGCCTAATATATAAGCAACATTTAATATCGCAGTTTTTCCTTCATTTAATATTACAAAAAGTATTGTATTTATTATCATAAAAATAGTTTCTAACATGTAAAATTTAAACATTGTATAAATAGCATAAATATCTGTTTTTATACCATAATCAAATACTTCTTTTACATTATAACAGTCTAACATTACTAAATTATATATACTTAAATAAACTAGAAAGAATAGTAATAATAGACAACCGTTTATTTGCAATACTAGAATTACTAGTTTTTTTATTACTTTCTTTTTGTTTTCTAACCTAATTAAATAGTTATCATATTGATAGAAGACTATGCAAGTATTTAATGTTGCTAGTAGCATAAGAAAATGAAATAATGTAATGAAAGTGATTTGAGTATGGCAAAATATAATTCCAGAAAATAAGTTTCTATCATATTTATTAAAATTAAAAGCAGCAAATATTCCTAAAATAACTAGTAAAAACATGAGTATTTTAAAACGCCCAGTCTTAGCCACAGCATTAATGAAGGGTTTATTCTTAAACCATTTCTTTTTCATTTGTTAAAATCACCTTTTCTTTACTTTTATATATATAAAAATAATTAATTATATATATGATACTTGTAAACAATGTAATAGATAGTAGATAAAGAACAAAATTAGTTTTTGAATCATTATAAAGCTGTATCATATAGAAATTTAGGTAATCTGAATTTATTTTATAATTAAAGTAAACATCTAAAAAAATCGATGGAACTAGTTGGATAAACAATAGTGAAACTAGCCAAGTAATATATGTAAATAGAATAATTAAAACTTTATTTTTTATTTTATTTAAAAAGAAAAGTGAATAAAGAGAAATTAATATTCCTTGTATGTAAAGTAATATTGTTGTTTTTAATAGATAAAGTGAGAAGTTTTGATAGTTCCATGAATTACAATAATCGGAAACATAATTTATATTTTCTCCTCCATTTCCTATATTTGTTAAAATAAAACTAATTAGTAAAAATGAGAATAGAATGGCTGGATAGATTAAAGCAGTTTTTGCTATAGATAAAAGCAATCTTTTTTTAAATTGATTATATGACATTCTTGTTAAATAATTTTTTATTGTTCCGTTTTTAAATTTATTATGCCAGTTATCTATTATTAATAACATGATAGATAGTGGTGGAAAAAAGAATAAAAAACTGTGTTGAAAAAGTAACATTTCAAAAAATGTAGTTTTAAAATCAACTATTGGATTTCCTGTTATTGTTGCTATTTCCTTTAAATAATAATTGACAGATGACCCTATAGCAATCAGTAATAAAACGACAGCAATAATACTTAACCATTTTTGTTTTATTTTTTTGACAATTTTATCCATGTTCTCACCTTTACACTCCTCTATTTTAAGTATAACATATTTCTTGATTTTATTTGTATTTTTTATAATCTTTTCTTATACTTATATTATAAAGGTGGAAATACTATGAAATGTCCTAAATGTGGAAAATTAATGTCTAAAAGCCAAACACATACCTTTTGTACGCACTGTGGGTATTTAGATGATGGAAAACAAATTCATGGATATGTAGAAGAATCAGCTAGTGATTTAGAGATTTATTTAGGAAAAGATTTTGAAAAAATTTGGAGGAACACAAATTGGCTTACTAACTTAATTCTTGGCCCTTTATATCTTTGTTATCGAGGTTTTGTTTTATTAGGGCTCTTATTAATGCCGCTTGAATGGCTATTTTGGTCTATGATGTTTGGTTCTTTTTATCATTTTCGCTATGTCTTACTAGTTATTGCTATTTTAATCTCTAGAACATTCTTTATGACCGCTAATAATATGATCTGTATTTATTTTTATAATAAACGTATCCAAAAGATAAAAAATAAATATCCTGATACTTATTTAGAAAGACTAAGAAAAAATAATGGTCACGTTAATAATTATATGTCATTATTTTTAGCTGTGTTGCTTTTTGTTCTTTTTGTTATTTCTTTTATTTTCATATATATTGATTTATGGTCTATGTAAAATAAGCGGGAGGATTTTTATGAAATGTCCTAGATGTGGAAAAGACATGTTAAAGTCTAATAGTCATGTATTTTGTAGTCATTGTGGGTATTTAGATGATGGAAAACAAATTCATGGTTATGAAGAAAAACAAGTTAGTGATTTAGAAATTTACCTAGGTGATGAATATAATAAAATTTATAGAAATGAAAATTTTATTGTAAGTTTAATTTTAGGCCCTTTATATCTTGTATATCGAGGATTTTTATTAACAGGATTAATCTTTTTGGCTGTAGAACCGTTTATTTGGAATATTATTGGTAATTCGTTTTCTGCTTTTTCTCCAATATTGTCCCCTTTAGCTTTTATTGTTACTAGATTGTTTTTTATGACTGCTAATAATATGATATGCCTTTACTTTTATCAAAAAAAATCGATAAAATTAAGAAGAAAAACCCTGATAACTATTTAGAAATATTAAGAAATAAAAGAAAACAAATACCAATCGGAATAGCCATACTAGTTATTTTGTTTGCTATATTTATTTGTGTTTTATTAATTTATTATTTTATTAATAAAGCACTACAGTAAAAAAACATCTAATTTTATTTAGATGTTTTTTGTTCTAAAGCGTATACTTTAGCTACTTCTTTTGGCGTTAGTTGTCTAAATTCTCCAGATTGTAAATCTTTTAAATCGAAAAATGCTACTTTTTCTCTTTTTAGTTTATCTACTAAAAAACCAACACTTTCAAACATTTTCTTTACTTGATGATTTTTTCCTTCATGGATTGTAATTTGTACCATGCAAGTATTGGTCTTTTCATTTACTTTTTTTAGTTTTACTCTAGAAGCTTTGACTATTTGACCATCAAGTTCTACGCCTTCTTTTAATTTATTAATTTGCTCACCCTTAATAATACCATTCAGTTTTGCCATATATACTTTTTCAACCTTATCATTGGGATGCATTAAGATATTGGCAAACTCTCCATCATTTGTTAGCAACAATACGCCTGTAGTATCATAATCTAGTCTTCCAACTGGATAAATTCTAGCTTTTGTTGGAATAAGATCTACCACCGTTTTTCTATGGTGTTCATCTTTCGTTGTTGTTACGACGCCTCGTGGTTTATTTAAAATGTAGTATTCCTTTTGTTCTTTTCCAATTGGTTTATTATTTACTTCTATTCTATCCTTATTAGAAACCTTAATGCCCAATTCTGTTACCGTTGTTCCGTTCACTTTTACTTTTCCCGCTATAATTAATTGTTCTGCCTTTCTTCTAGATGCAATTCCACTTTCTGCGATTACTTTTTGTAGTCTTTCCATGCTTATCACCTTTACTTTCTGTGTATGTATGTATTTAATAGTTCACTTAACTTTCTATATAACTATCTTTTATTAACAATAAAAACAACAATTATGTAAGTATACATTTACACTTACCTTTTTCATTCTGAAAATCAGTTTCAATTATTTTTGAATTATTCTTATAGTATTATCATCTCAACTGCTGAGTTATATTCTAACATATGTCTTTATTTTTTTCTAGTCCATATATATTATAACATATTTATAACACCAAATTAGACTTTTTACATACATTATCATAAAGGAGTGTTAATATGATGTATTCTAATAATTATGGTATACCTGCTACTTATGAGACACGTGTGTATGATAATGTTGGTTACACTACTATGCCTAATTCTATCTCTAATACACACGGTATACCTGCTGATGAAATTGGAGCAAATGGAGAGCGTTTTTTTCTTGCACCTTTTTTAGTTGGTGGTTTAGCTGGAACCGCTTTGGGTTATGGAATTGCTAATAACAATCGTCCACCATACCCAATGTATCCTCCAATGTTTTATCCTACACCATACCCAGTTTATACTACTAATTATTATTACTAAAGCTTATGCTTTAGTTTTCTTTTATTGGAAGAAGAATAGTTACTTTTGTTCCTTTTCCTAATGTTGATTGATATAAGATACTTCCGTCGTGACGTTCCACTATTTCCTTTGATAAGGCTACACCTATTCCTGTTCCATGTTCTTTGGTAGTGTAAAAGATTTTATCAATTTTTTCTAAGTTTTCTTTTGATATACCTGTTCCTGTATCTTCTACTTTTATTTGTATTTGATCCTTTATTTTTTTGATTGTTGTTGTAATTCTTAAATTTCTTTTTTCATCCTTTGCTTCTATCGCATTTTTTATTAAATTAATTAGTACTTGTTTCATTCTATTGTAATCTAAGTCCGCATATAGTTCTTCTTCTTTTATTATGAATTTTGCAGTTGTTTTTTTCTCTTTTAGCAACGGTTCTAAAGTCTCTTTTATATCGTCTAATAATATTTCTAAATCTACTTCTTCTTTTTCTATTTTTAATTTTCCATAATCTGAAAAATCATTAATTACTAATAGTGTTCTGTTTATTTCATCTTTTATAATTGGCAAATACTTTTGTAGTTTTTGTTTATTTCCTATATTTAACATTTCTAAATATCCTTTACATACTGCTATTGGATTTTTTATTTCGTGTGTTAATTTGAATAAGGCTAATTTTAACTCTTTTTCCCTTTCCATTTCTCTTAGTGCTTTATTCTTCTCAATAATCTTTTCTCCTTCTTTCAACAACCAAAGAATACTAGTCATAGTAATGATAAATAGTAAAATCATAAACAATAGATAAAATATTATTTGAAATGATAAGATACTATTTAACCCTTTTAAGCATAAATAACACGCTGTTATAAATGATTTAATGCTAATAAAAATATTTAATAAAAAAGAAGATCTTGTTGATTTTTTTAATGTATAAAAATAAATGATTAAATAAAAACTATACTCTATTATTCCATAAATTACAGGGATTCCCAATATTAAATAATAGTAATAAATTGTTATAGAAGATAATATCACTACCAATAGGCTTCTTTTTTTCATAATTGCTATTAACAACGGAAAGTTAATAAAAATCAGACTGGCAATAGAATTTTCTTCATTTGTATAGCGAATCAACAAAAACATAGCTGAAAATATTACCAAATCAAAGACCAATTTCTGATCTTTGGTATTATTACTATAACTTATATAGATAGCGTATATTAAGAATGGAAAAAGAAGAAATATTAGATTTATAACTAAAGATTCAAAAATCGACATAATATCACCTTTTTTTAATTTACTACTCTTTATTGTCGAACTTTGTCGTTTTTTGTCTTTCTAGCTATTTTTTAGTGTTTACTGTTAGTTTACATACTATTGTTTTACTTTGTTTCATAATGGGATTATGGTGATTGCGATGTATGATGTAAATATTTATGAACAAGTAGCAAGAAATATTAAAAAGTATCGAAATGAAGCTGGTTTGACGCAGGCTGAGCTAGCTGAAGCTATTGGAGTTTCACATGAATTTATTCGTAGAATTGAATCTAAAAAAGGCAAAAAAACTTTTTCTTTTCAAACAATATGGAATGTATCTAAAGTATTAAATGTCAGTTTAGATAAATTAGCAGAAATTGATCTTGATGAATTTAAGAAATTATCTTAAATTTTTTTTTGCCAAAAAAAGATGGATTATTTTAATCCATCAATATACTTTTTAAGTTGTTTTGAATCTGGTCCTAAAATTATTTTTAATTGGTTGTCTATTTCTACAATTCCTTTAGCACCTAATTTTTGTATACCTTCTTTATTTGCTTTGGAAACATCTTTTAAAGTAACTTTGAAACGCGATAAATTTATTTCTGTCTCAATAATGTTCTCTTTTCCTCCTAGTAGTTCTACTAGCTTATTAAAATCTAGATTAGCATCTTTTTTTGTAGCTTTTAAAATTGCCAATAAGATTATAATTAAAATAATTCCTATAATAATATATTGCATTTTCATATTTATTCACCACATTTATTATACTATATTATTCAAAAAAAACAAATATTAATATTATAACTAAATGAAATTAGTGAAATTTGCTAAAAATAAAACAGAATGATGTTATAATCATTCTGTTTCTAAAGATTCTATTTGAAACCGAGGCTCTTCTTTTGGTAAACTTTGTTGTGTGGTTTCTTTTGAAGTTAGAGTAATTACTCTATCTATAAATTTATTGGATTCTTCATTTTTAAATCCTAAAAAGCAAACTTCTTTAACCTGTTCATGATTAAATACGCAGGTTACATCTGAGCGAAGAACACCTTCAGGAAAAACACACCCACAATAGTCATACATTTTATTTGGTTGTTCGGGAGTTTTCATACAATAACCAATAATCATCACTTTTTTAGTACCGCCAGTTAAAAGTACTACACTACCCAATGGCAAAATTTCTTTTTTCATTTTTTAACCTCTTTTCCTTATTCCAATTCTTCTTTTCTATTTGATATACCCACAATATTGTTATCAATGTTTATATTTGCTGGAGAGCTCTCTAATACTAAATCATTAGAACTTCCTGCTTTGTATTTTCCAGCAGACATCGCAATAGAGGTGTCTGTCATACTGTCACCTGTATATGATCCAAAATTGTTAAAACTATTATCATTATCCATCTGGTCTTCTTCATAAGAATATTGATTATCTTTTCGTTTCTTATCATGGATAACTTTTGCTCCAGCTACTGCAGCAGCACCAGCAATACCTAAACCTAAAATTGTAGGTACTACACTACCACCATCATTAGATGATGTTCTATTAGAAGCGTTATTAGGATTTTTATCTATGCTAATAACATCTAAGGTTTCACCTGTATTGTTAGTAATACCCGCATCACTTTCTGGTGCAGATGGTGTTGTTGTTGCGGCATTTTCATTTGAAGTTACATTATTTATAATTGAGGAATTAGAATTGCCTCCATTATTAGCTGGTGGATAATAAGTACCTTCGTTTTTAGGTGGATTTTCTATTACTGGAGGTGTTTCAGGCGTTGTACCAGGATTTTCTTCTGGAGGTGTTTCAGGCGTTGTACCAGGATTTTCTTCTGGAGGTGTTTCAGGCGTTGTACCAGGATTTTGTTCCGGAGGTGTTTCAGGCGTTGTACCAGGATTTTCTTCTGGAGGTGTTTCAGGTGTTGTACTAGGATTTTGTTGTGAAGGTGTTTGTGGTGAAGCAGTGGCTGGTTGTTGGTACGATGGTGATTTTTGTCTATACTGCGTATTAGATGGCTGTTGCGACGTTTGACTAGCATTAGAGTTTTGTTGTGGTTCTGGTGTGGTTGATGGGTTAGTGGTATTAGAAGATGGTTCATATTCTTCTCTAATTTCTTCGATTGCACTTAGCGCTTGTTTATAACTATCTCCACCTGTCTCTTTTATTTCAGCCTCAGCCATAGCTAGATTAGCTAGTTCTGTAGCATCCGCTTCCGAATAACCTTGCGATATATATTTGCTTATTAAGGCGTTTTTCCACTCTTCTCTATTTTTATACTCTAACACTGGATAATAATCACTAATACTTGTTTCTGATATAAATCCTTCTACTTCTTCCGCATTAGTATAAAATGCTATATTTTTAGAATCTGTAGATGTATACTTTTCTCCTAGGCTATTTTCACCTTTTAAGCCTAGAATCTTATCTATTTCCTTTAATCCATCATGTACACCACTACTATTATTGACATCTATATCTTTCCAAGCATTGGCTATTTTATTAGCATTATCTATTAAAGTATTATATCTGTTATTGTTATCATCTAGTTCTCCCCATATACCAGAAGTTATATACTTATCAATAACCCCTTGTAAATAATTATCATGTCTCTGGCTCACTGGCAATAATTCAGTATTTAATAGATTGTATATTTGTTCTCCTTCAGAACCTTGTTCAGCTGGTGCTACTTCTGATAAAATTTTAGCTGATTGTTCAATTCTCTCATAATCTACACTTCCGACTACTGTTTTTGACATAACGTATCACCTATACTTTCTTTAATTCTACACTGATTCTATCTAATTTTTCTTGCAATTCATTAATACGATTTTGATTAGTGTTTGCCGAATTTCGATAAAAATCTCCAGTTACACTGTAACTGTATGCCCCATAACCCATGGTAAGCGTTCCATTAGGAGATGCATCCGCCTGTTGTGCCAAGTTTAGATTTTGTTGTTTTAATCTAGTTAATCTGTCTATCTCAGCTTGTACCGCATATTGTAACTCCATTAACTCTTCTTTTCGTTTCTCTTTTGTCTTTGTTTCTACTTCTTCTGTAATTTTTTTTAATTTTTGAACTAAATCTTCATATTCTTTTACAATGGCATGAGCTTTATCATATAAGGGGGTATTTCCATCGAATACTAAAGCTTGTTGTGACAATCCTCCTACTGTCATTTCTAATTCTAGCGCATCAATTCTTGGTTCCACACGTTTTCTAATTTGGGCTTCATCCTCTTCTACAATTCCTACGGCTTCTTCAACCGTAAGTAATTCATTTATCTCCGTTTCCCATGTAATTCTCATAATTTCCTCCTTATCATTCCAGAGCATTGCAAATATAAACAGCTATTTATATTTGCAATACACTGGAAAATCCAGTGTATTTTTTACTATACGTCTTGAGCTTGTAATTTTTGCAATGTTGTTCTTACATTAGTTGACTGTGTTCTAAAGGTAGAAACAAATCTTGGAAAATTCATTTCAAATTCTTGCCATTTTTTTAGAAAATCTTTAGAAGAACGTTCACCCTTCCATACTTTTGGATTATCTATATTTTCATTAATCAATTCATTCATTTTTGTTAAGGCGTTTTCAACTTGAGTAGTTAGAGTCTCAATTGTAGAAATTGCAGTTTCTATTTCAGAATATACTAACTCGTTCATTTATTCTCTCTCCTTTCTTACTCATAACTGTTTTTGCTCTCATTAGCAGCATTTTCAAAGTTATCGGCATATTTATTAATATTTTCTTTAAATTCTAACATTAAATGATCTCCATCAATTAAATCAGGATATTTCTCATCAAATAGAGCTTTAAATGCTTCATATGTACCTGTTTCTTTACTGGTCCATATTTCACCCATTCTAGTTATTAATGACTGAATTTGCTCTACTCCATCTATATATTTTCTTTCTTGTTGTTGAACTTCTTCTGCCAAATCCCTCATTGCTTCTAGTCCAAAGCTTAATCCGTCTGACATCTTTTCACCTCCTAAATTTTTAAGAATATCTCTACCCTTTATATTCTTATAAGTTTATTATAAAGAGATTTTTTTATTTTAGTCAAGATAGTTTACAAACTTTAACATTTTTTACTTATTTTTGACATACTATTTTATGGGTATATATAAACACCATTTATTATTTTTAGAATACTTTATATTAGATAAAGATTAAGAGGTGGTTATGTGAGAAATAATAACTGTATTCTAAACTTACTAAAAGTAATTGATTTACTTCAAAAAAATTCTGCTCATAATTCTCCAATAGACATTACTTGTTCTAAACCTTATTTAGGACCTAATCCTACTGTTTTTTGTTTTAATACTCGTCCTATTTCCTTATATAAAAAAGACGGTACCATATTCCAAGTTTCTAATTACACAGTTTTTAGAGTAGAAAATATAGATAATGATTGTGTAATTTTGCAAGCATTAGCGGGTTCTGGAACTAACTTTTCTGCAACAGGAGAATTTGTTACGATTACTTCTAATTGTTTCTGTGCTATTCGTTGTTTACCAGATACTTCTATCACCTGTTTATAGAAAGGAGGAGATGATATGAGTTGTGGAGATACTAATAAAAAAGATTGTGGTTGTCTTGCAGATATTTTGAAAAAAATATTATTACTTCAAAGACAAGATTATGATAATGAAAGTTATAATGGTTGTGATAAACCTTATTTAGGACCTATCTGTAATACAATTTGTTACAATACTCGTCCAATTATGTTATACAACTGTTGTACCGGTACTCCTTGGAGTTTTTCATATACTGCAAATAATCAAACTTCTACTTCCAACGTCTTTAGAATTGAAGCTATTGATGATTGCTGCTGTACATGTCGTATCTTATATTTAGATACTACTACTAATAGATATGTTGGAACTTCTGAATTTTTTACTATCAATCTAGATTGTGTTGGAGCTCTTCGTTGTCTTCCAGATACATTTATTGATTTATGCTAATAAAAAAAGTCCTTTTTGGACTTTTTTATTTTTAAAAACCTCTTGAACTTCCTCCGCCACCAGAAGAACCTCCTCCTCCAGAGAAACCACCAAATCTCCCTCCAGAAGAGCCCCCTCCATAAAAGTAAAATGAATTCCCATTTGACTCTCTAGACACTAGCAAAGATATTGCCTCTACTATCAAACCGACTATTAGTATTAAAACGCCTTTTGAATAACAAAGTATAATTGGAATTGCGTTAAAAATTGCAATAAAAATGATTACTATAGGGAGAACAATTTTCTTTTTTTTATCTTTTCTAAACACGGTTCTTCCCCATAAAATTCCTGATATTATAAATAAAATAAACATAGATGTGAAATCGACGTTTGAGCTTGTACTTGTTGTTACTTTATTGACTACAATATCATCTACTTCTAGATTATAACTTTCCGCTACTTTTTTATAGAAGGCGTTATATCCATTTTTTATTCCTTCATCCCAATTATTATTTTTCAAATATGGTATGATATATTCATCTTGATATCTTCCGGTAAGGCCATCTGGTAAGACACCTTCTAATCCATACCCTACTTCTACCCTAAACTGTCTTTCTTGAAGTGCTAACAATAATAGAAGTCCATTATTTTTTTCTTCATCTCCGATGCCAAACTTTCTAAATAATTCTGTTGCATACTGTTCTAAACTGTTTCCTTCTAAACTCTGAACTGTCACAACTACAATTTGGGCTGTGGTTTCTTTTTCTAAAGCAACAGATTTGTTTAATATATATTGTTCGGTTTCATCAGATAAAATATTGGCATAATCATTAATATAAAACTCACTTGTTGGGCTTACTAGCGCATTGGTAGAGGTTGGTGCTAATAAACAAATCAAAATACCTACTATACATAACTTAATTATCTTTTTCATTTGTTTCTAAAAAAGAAGAACCTAAATTCTTCTAATTATTAAAATTTACGTTTGGTACTTCTGTTTTTGCTTCTTCAGCTTCGAAGTACACTTTTTCTTCAAAACCACTCATAGAAGCAATTATATTTGTAGGTATTTTTTTGATTGTTGCATTATATTCTTTTACTGCATTATTATAATCCCTTCTGGCTGTTGAAATTCTATTTTCGGTACCAGCCAATTCATCTTGTAAATTAATAAAGTTGGCACTAGCTTTTAAATCTGGATAATTCTCTACAATTACCATTAAATTATTTAAAGCCTTAGAAAGCTCGCTATTTGCAGTTGCTTTTTCTTCTATGCCCTTTGCATTTACTAAATTTTCACGAGCAGTTGTTATTTGTTCAATGATATTCTCTTCATGACTCATATAGCCTTTTACCGTATTTACTAAATTTGGTATTAAGTCAGCTCTTCTTTCTAGCTGTACATCGATATCCGCATATTTGTTGTCCACATTTTCTTCTAATGTTACTAAATTATTGTACTTACCTACGAAGAAAAGTATAATCGCTAGGATAATTACTATCACTACTCCCAATATTATATAACTCTTTTTCATATTTTCCCTCCATCTTATAAGATTATTCTAGCGATAAAAAGAAAAAAAGTAAATAAAAACCCTATTATTTTTTTATTTACGTGTAATTTGCACGATATCTTTGATAGGTATAATTTGATTATCTATTGTTAATACATTTTCTTTAGTTTTAGCAACTAAACTTGTGTGATAAGTATTTGTAATGGTTTTTATTTCTACAGGTATGTTATAAGAATATCCTAAAGTATGAAAAATACTATCTAGCTCTTCTTCTATTGCTGGTGTTTGACTTGTTCTTTCTTCCAATCCCATATAATATACTTTTTTATTGTTATCTTTGGGTTTACTATTTAAGTTCTTATAAAGCTCTGGTAATTTTTTCATAAAATATCTCTCCTTTAGGATATTTTATGTTTTTTAGATATAAATCTTGCACATTTTTGGTATAATATATAGCGAGGAGATTATTATGACTATCAGAAAACTAAATAAGAAGATTCTAATTCCTATATGTATTATGGCTATTATTAGTATTTTGACTATTTATAGTGCTCTTACATATACATCAAGTGAACTTGGGAATTTAGCATTAAAACAAGTTTTGTGGTATTTTATTGGCATTTTATTAGTGGTTTTTTTAATTCATATGAAAAATGAATATTTGTACCGTCATACTACTTTTCTTTATATTTTAGGCAATATTTTACTACTTGGTCTTTTACTCTTTGCAACTCCGGTTAATAATAGTAAATGTTGGTTTACTATCCCAGGAATTGGTAGTGTTCAACCAAGTGAGTTTATGAAAATATTTATTATGTTGATGTTAGCTACGATGATTCATAATTTTAGAAGTGATTATAAAAATCCCTCTTTGAAACAAGAATTTATTTTTATTTTACAATCTTTGGGGATTGTTTTAATCCCTTCTATTCTTACCTTTTTACAGCCAGATACTGGAGCTGTTATCATTTATTTTATTATCTATTTTTGTATGATGTTTGCTTCTGGTATTAGAATACGTTGGTTTTTAATTGCTGGTGGTGTATTTTTACTTTTAATTGGCATTATTTTTGGTCTTTTCTTTTTACAGCAAGAGTTATTTATTGATTTATTTGGTACAAATTTATTTTATCGTTTTGAACGTATTTTTAATTGGCAAAGTGGGACTGGATTACAGTTAGAAAACGCTTTAGCTGCTATTGGTTCAGCAGGATTTTTTGGTCACGGTTTTAACCAAACGCCTATTTATTTTCCTGAATCTTCTACAGACTTTATTTTTGCTGTTTATGCCTCTAATTTTGGTTTTTTTGGGGTTTTGATTCTTTTAGGGGTTATTATTTATTTTGATATACAAATCATTTTGGTAGCTAAAAGAAAACTAGCGGATACTGATAAATATATTTTAGCGGGAATTCTTGGAATGCTATTATTTCAGCAAATACAAAATATCGGGATGACTGTTGGACTTTTACCTATTACTGGTATTACTTTACCTTTCATTTCTTATGGTGGTTCTAGTCTCTTGTCTTATATGGTAATTCTAGGTATTATTTTAAACATTTCTATGGAAAAATCTAGACATTATAAATACAAATAAAAAAGTAATAAGATCAAATCTTATTACTTTTTCTTTTTCGTTACTTTCTTTGGTTGGTAAAAATATGAAATAAACTTAGATGATTTATATATAATAATATCACTCTTATTGATAGCAAATGTTTTACCTAATGCTTTACCGCCGATGGTTAGTGCAGCGAGGATTGCTGCTACTAATAAACTAGTAAACAATGGGTTGGTTTTTAAATTCATTGATAATATTGTAGCTATACTTGCTGCAGATGCTCCTGATATAATACCACAAATATCACCTATCACATCGCAACAAAAGTTAGATACTTTTTCTGCATTTTTTACCATTTTTACAGCAATATTAGCTCCTTTCACTTTTCTTGAATTCATGGAGTGAAACACTTTTTCTTCTGCCGATGTTACAGCAACGCCAATAATATCAAATACTACACCAAAGAACACAATGGTTAAGGTTAAAATTATACCAAATATTAGTGATAAATTAGGAATGGTTGTTTCGGAAATAAATGATAAAGAGAAGGATAAAATAAAAGCCGTTATAGTAATTTTACTTACCCATTTTATATTTACTTTTTCTTTGCTTATTTTTTCTTTTCGTCTTGTCTGTACTTCTAAGTTTCTGATTTCTTCTTTAGCTTTTTCTTTTCTATTTTTTCTTTTAAATAACATAAGTTCCTCTCTAAAATAGATATTTGGCTATAGAATGGTAAACTTTGAATCTTAGGTCAAGTAGAGTTTCTCTAATTCTTACATTTTCGTTACCAAAAATGCGGTTCCCCTTTCAAAGAATTAATACAATGTCACCATTTGTATGACTTGATTACCACTTAGTATTCACTGCAATCCCATTCCATCTACGTTCTAGGAGATTTCCTCACCAATTTCTTATTATTAGTTCTTTTTTGCAAAAATCGTTTCATAACGCATAACCCTTTCACTGGCCTGTGCCAGGATTAAGATCATTAATCCCCAGATTTTCACTCAAGGCAGGCTACACTATACATAACTTTCGCCACGTATAGGTTCATCCTAGGTCGTAATCGGTCCGTCAGAGTTGTCCGTATAGGCCGACCACAAGGCTAGGTCTCCAATGGATAGTGGGTCGATTTTCGTATGCCATTACGGTCGCCCAGTATCCTTACATCTCCAGCATCCACCCCAAGCTGGGCGCAAGAAGCAAACACCAAAGGTTTCATAGATATGCCCTTAACGGTTGTTTAATCCCGTCTTCCTAATAAGTCCTTGGACTAGAATAACGCGCCAAAAATTTAAAGAAACTACCTAGATAGGTAGTTAATTTGCTCTGATTTGTTCTACATAGCTTCTGATTTTAGCTGGCCAAGCAGAGCTGGCCGCATATTTAGGAGCAATTGTTTCTATTGTAGTTAATCCTTTTGAATAATAATTTTTTTGTAGATTATTTACAAACCCAATAATACCTTCTTCTAAAGTGGCAAATGCTTTATATGATCCTCCGTTACAACCGGGAGAACCTTTTTGTCCACCTACATTATTACAGGCTTTTACTAAAGTTGAACAATTATATTTACAACCAGTTTCATGTAGCATAATCGCTACAGCTACGTATGGGTCTACACCTTTTTCAATACATTGACTAGCAATTAAATATCCTTGCCCTGCAATATATCCTGTTCCTAAATTTCTATTTAGCTTTTCAGCTAATTCATCGATAGTCATACCTTCATAAACTTCTATTCTCGGTGGAATAATAACCGATGCCGGTGCCGCTTCCATTTCGATTGGAATGATTTCTGCATTGGTATTATTTTTGGTTGTTTCTTTATTTATTACACTATTGGCAGCCGTTGCCATATTTTTTACTTGAATATTTTTTGTTTCGATTGTTTTATCTTGTTGTAATATATTTTCTTGTCCTATTACTAGGGCAATGGAAATCATAACTATTCCCAGTGTTGCTAAAACTGAGCTGATTAGTTTTCCTCTTTTCAAATTCGTCACCTCAAATGTTTTTTGTAACACTATCATTTTAACTTATTTCACAAAACTTGTCAATTTTTTACCGTATTCTAAATGTTGATGTATGATTAATTTGTGATAATGTCTTAAGTGTTAACTTGCAAAAATGTCCCAGCAGTAATATTATATGTCACCGAGGT
>CALVYB010000025.1 GCA_944371955.1 uncultured Bacilli bacterium | reverse complement strand
CGGTGACATATAATATTACTGCTGGGACATTTTTGCAAGTTAACACTTAAGACATTATCACAAATTAATCATAAAATTTTTGGTTTATTTCGTAGGTAGTGTTGACAAATATTTTATTTTAAGATAATATTAGTTTATTGAAGGAGAGTTGTGTATTATGGATAATGTTTTAGATAAACCATGTGGAGGACTTGATCCCATTGTTAGAATTATAAGAAAAGGTGTATTTCCTATTGTGCAAATTGGTATACCAATTTTATTAATCGTATTTGGTACAATTGATTTGGGTAAGGCTGTTATTTCTAGTGATGAAAAGGAAGTAAAACAAGCTCAAGGTCGTTTAATAAAAAGATGTATTTATGCAGTTGCCATTTTCTTCATTGTTACTTTAGTAAATTTAGTTATGTCTTTAGTTGCTACAGGAGCAGCGTCTGATACTAATACATCTGGTTGGGCTGTGTGCTGGGACGAAGCTGGTAGATAATAAATTTAAATAGCAAAGTAATTGCTATTTTTTTTTTATTTTGATATACTTATCATGTATGTTTGTATATATGGAGTGGTGAAAGTGAAACAGTTAAAGTTTTTCTTATTTATTTTTCTTTTTGGGGTGCTATTTTTAGTTCCATATAATACGCAAGCTTTAGGGGAAAAAGTAGTTAGTTGTCAATATCAATTTAAAAATAAAAATGGGCAAAATGTTGATTTAGAATATCAAGTATATTCTGATGGTACTGTTAAATTGCCTTTTAAGGATGGAAAAACATATACAGATGATAATATGTTTTGGTATCATAGTGATCAATTTTCTTCTATCTATTATAATGCTGCTAAAATTAATAGTTCTACAGTAACTTGTCCTTCTATTTATGTTCAAGAAAATGATTCTGATGTTACTGTTTATCCATATCCGCTTAATAATAGTTCTTGTAGTGGACGTTGTTATAATATTACGTCTGCTACTCCTCAATTAACTTCTTGGGCACAAGATGCTGGAATAAGAAGTAGGAAATTATTATCTACTTGTACTGGTTCAAGTATGGGATTTTATAATCGTAAAAGTTATATTCTTCCTTATTTTAGGCTTTATTCTGATGGTTCTAAGGAATGGAGTGTTGATGGTGAGACTTATGTCCCTGTTACTAATGCAATTACTGGTAAAGTAGGAGATGAGAAGTTTTCTATTACTGTAAATGATTCTCTAATATCTTCAATTTTCTCTTCTTCAAAAGCAACGTGTCCTTCTCAAATTTATCGTTGTGTTGTAAAGTCTGAAACAGGTTATTCATATGAGTTGTCTTCTGATTCTTCTTCTTGCAATAAGGATGAGTTTGGTAATAGTGATGGCCAAGGGATTGGTTCTAGCTATTTCGACGGTGCTTTTGGTGAAGCTGATTCAAGTGGTGATGGTAGTGAATCTGGTTCGGTTAATATTGATGATTTAAAAGAGGATATTGATTCTTATAATAATGATGATGATTGTAATTCTTTATTGGGAAGCGTAGAAAATGAAGAGTCTGTTGCTTGGTTATTACAGCAGATATTAAATTATATTAAAGTTTTGGGACCGGTTTTGGTAGTCGTTCTTAGTAGTTTAGATTTTGCTAAAGCAATCATTGCTAGTGATGATGAAAATATGAAAAAGGCACAGCGAAAATTAATGATTAGGTTAATTCTAGCTATAGCTTTATTTTTGATACCTGTACTGGTTAGTGTATTACTTAATATTTTTGGACTAACTACAGATCAGATTTGTGGATTAAAATAAAGGTAGGTGATATGAATGACTGATAATTCTAATGCAGATACGTTACATGATTTAGGACGTCTGATTGCCCAACTTATGAACTGGGGTATTTATATTTTGTTAGCCGTAATGTATCAAGTCTTTTTTAATGTTGCTAGTGCACAACTATTTGAAAGTGAAACTATAAAAAATTTTTATGCTAGATTTCAGTTAATTGTTGGTGTATTTATGGTGTTCAAATTAGCTGTTTCTATTTTACAAGGTATTATGGATCCAGATAAGTTTATGAACCCTAAAGAAGGCTTTGGTAATTTTATTACTAGAGTGGTTATTTCACTAGCCTTACTTACTGTAATCGTCCCTATTAATGTCCCTGATGTAGAAAATGCTAATTCTTTTGAAAAGTATTTGAATAATGATGGGCTTTTGTTTGGTACATTATATTCTTTACAAGATAGAATTTTATCTAGTAATACACTTGGCAGATTAATATTGGGAACTACGGATAATGCTACTCTGTCAGAGGAGGAAAATTCTGGAAAAACCGAAGAGGAAATACAAAAAGAAAAATTGGCTAAGTCTTCAAGAATTTTTACATCTACTATTTTAAAAGCATTTTTAAAAATTAATATGTTACCATCGGAAGCACGAGAAGATGATGATGAAACCAAGAGGGAAAATTGGTACTGTGGTAATGATTTAGATGATAAGGGAAATGCTGCTATTGAGACTTATCGAAGATTAGATGTTGATCCTACAACTTTACTTAGTTGGGAGATTCTTACTGCTGATTGTGAAATTAATGAGAGTTTTGGTGATTATGTTATAAATGCAATACCAATTCTTGAAGACTTTGTTGGAAATTCAAGATATATTTTTTCTTTTAACTGGTTTGTTTCCATGATTGTTGGTGTGGTATTTTTAGTTATTTTGGTTGGATTTACTATCGATATCGCAATTCGTTCTATTAAGTTAGCTATTTTACGATTGTTAGCACCAATTCCAATTATTAGTTATATAGAGCCTAAATCTTCTAAAGATGGTATGTTTGCTTCTTGGGTAAAAGCTTTGACTTCTACCTATTTGGATTTATTTTTAAGACTTGCCATTGTATACTTTGTTATCTTTTTAATTCAAGATATGATTGAAAATGGTATTGTTATTACTGAAGTTGGAGGCTTGGTAGGCGCTTTCTCATTTGTTTTTATTATGTTGGGATTATTCTTCTTTGCTAAAATGGCTCCTAAGTTTATTAAAGATATACTTGGTTTGAAAGGATCTATGACTAATGTAGGACTTAGCGGAATTCTTGGTGGAGCAAGTTCTTTTCTTGGCGGTGGAGGTCTTGCTGGAGCTGGAGCTGGTGCATTAGCTGGTATGAATAATGCCGTTAATGCTGCTGCGCAAGGAAAACAAGCACCTTCAGCGTGGCAGACTGGTGCAGATTTGGCTGCACAAATTAAGACTGGAGATCCTAAGGCAAAAGGTGGTCTTATGAATTCTCTTAGTGATAGACTAATGCGTGATGCTGGAATTAATCGAGCTCGAAAACTTTATGGTGTTACTGCTAATGGATTGGCAAAGGCTAAAAGTCGAATGTTTACTGAAGAGGAAAAACTTAATGCAGCGCAGGATACTTATGAACGATTTGCGAGAGGGCAGATGGATGCATCAGAGACTGCAGGTTTTATAAGCCGATACGGTTCAGCCGAACGAGCTAGGAATGCGTTATGGAAAGAAGTTCAAGATCGTAAGAAAGATTATGCTGCAGCTAAAGGTAATTATGAAGACGCTAAAAAATTTGCGGATTCTCATCGAATCACTCCTTCTTTCGAAGAAGAGCATCGTTGGAGTTTAATTGAGCGTATGGGAGCGGGTGATAATCCTAGATATCGTGCGGATTACCGTGCTGAAAGTGGACGAACTAATGCTCATCAAACTATAGGAGATCGAGTGTTTGGGTCACCAAAAGACTGGAATAAGGCTGGTAGTGACCGAGTGGATAACCGATGGAGTCCTGGTGATGAGGCCAGTGAAAGAAATGATATTCAAGATGATTCTAGAACTGATACTGCTACTCCTGGTAACAACTAATTTTGAAAGTATTAAGAGAAGAGAGTGTGATATATAGTGAATTATTTAATACCGGCTAATACTAAGAAAGGTCAATTAATCTTGGGGTTATTTAGACCTTTCGATTTAATCTTATTTTTATCAGGGGTTATGGTTACTATTATTTTGTTGGCATTTTTACCACTTACTAATACTTGGCTTACTATATTAATAATAAGTCCTGCAGTTATTTGTGGTTTACTTGTAATGCCAGTTCCTCATTATCATAATATTTTAACTATTCTTGTTGAAATTTATGATTACTTTTCTAATACACAAACTTATCATTGGAAAGGTTGGTGTTTCTTAAATGAAAAAGAAAATCGTAGGAACTAATTTTACCGAAAATTGGTTGCCAGTTAGGGGTATTCAGAATGGAATGATTATTACGTATGATAATTTGAAAGTATCTGGCGTTAAAATTTCACCACGTAATATTTTTATTTTAGATCCTCAGGCTCAAGATAATGTGTTAATTAGTTTAAAGAATTTTTATAATATGATAGATTTTGAGTTTTGGTTAGTGGTTGCAGATAGACCGGTTGATATTTCTGTTTATATGTCACAACTACAACTTTTATATAATGAGACTCAATCTCCTGCCATACGTAAATTAATTATGCAAGATATTGATAAAGGAAATACTTTTATTAATAACAATATTGTTGATACCGAGTATTATTTCTTGTTTAAAGAAAAAGATCCTGATATGGTGCAAAAGAAAGTTCGTATGCTAATTCAGGGACTTGCTAGTTGTGGTCTTAATGCTTCACAAACTACGAATGATGATTTGAGAATTATTTTAGATAACTTTTTAAATGGGGGTAAAACTACAGAATTTGGGACGGTGATGCCTGTATGAGTACGAGTTTAAGAAGTCAATTAGCTCCTAAAGGGCTTAGTTTTAATCCTAGTGATTTCTTTATTAGTGATAAGTATGCTACTATTTTAACTGTTGTTTCTTATCCTAAATATATTACTCCTGGATATTTATCATCTTTGACTAATATGCCAGGTATCAAAGTTGTTGTTAAACATATTCCTGTTCCTTTTCAAACTATGGCTAAAATGTTAAATAGACAGGTGGCTGATTTAAAAGAAAAGTATCAGCATGAAAGAGATCAAACGATGCGTGAGAGATATCGTCAAGATGCCGAAAGTTTGGAATATTTTACTTCTATGCTTGCTGGTAGCCAAGCTCGTATTTTTGATTTTCAAATGCACATTATGATTACTGCTGATACTAGGGAAGATTTGGAACTAAAAAAAGTAAATGTTAAAAACTATTTAGATGCTATGGAGTTAAAAGCAATTTCTTTACGTTTTGAGCAAGAGAAGGTTTTGAAGAGTATATTACCTATATTTCCTTCTCAAGATATAGAACAAAGAATTGGTACGCCAATTCCATCTGTTACCATTGCGGCTATGTATCCATTTATTTTTGATAGTATAAAGGATCCAGGACTTTCTACTTTATTAGGAGTTGATTTTTCTGGAGGAGTTATTTTATTTAATCAATTTTTGTATAAGATTCGTAAAGAAAATAACCGTAATAATGCTAATATGATTATTCTTGGTACTTCTGGTTCTGGTAAGTCTACGGCTGCTAAAGTTATGCTTCGCACTCATATTCGTAATGGGTGTCAAATTGTTGCTATTGATCCAGAAGATGAGTTGCGTGAAATTACTCAAACTTATGGTGGAGATACTATCGACATTGGTAAGGGTGGAGAATTTGGAATGATTAATCCTTTGGAGGTTATTATTGACGCCGATGAAGAAGAAATTAAACAAGGTCTTGGATATACTGTTTTAACTCGTACTTTACAGTTTTTAAAAGCATTTTTGAAATATTATGATCCGTCTATTCCAGAGGATGTCTTAACTATGTTTAGTGATGTTGCTCAAGATACATATAAGAGATTTGGTATTGATTTTAATACAGATTTTTCTCGTTTTACTTCGAAAGATTATCCTACATTTTCTGATGTATATGCAACGATTAAAGGTCGTTTGATGTCAATGACTGAACAAACACAAGAGCGTGATGTTATGGAACGGTTGGAATTGAAAATTCGCCCTATAGTTAAGGAATTACGTTTTTATTTTGATGGTCATACCACTATTAGGCACGATAGTGATTTTATGGTCTTTAATATTAAAGAATTGATGAATACAGATTCTAGTATTCGTAATGCACTTTTCTTTAATGTATTGAAATATGCTTGGGGACTTTGTTTGGATTTTAGTGTTGATACTGTGTTGATGGTTGACGAAGCCCATGTTTTACTTGGGGCTAATAATGTACTTGGAGCAGAGTTTTTAGCTCAAGTTCAAAGGCGTGCTCGAAAGTATAATACTGGAACCATTATTATTACTCAACAACCTAGTGATTTTGCTGATCCTGGTGTTATTACACATGGTAAAGCTATTTTTGATAATGCTTCTTATTATTTAGTTATGGGATTAAAGAAGCAAGCGGTTGAAGATTTAAGTTTATTAATTGATTTAAATGATAGTGAAAAAGAGAGTATTAAACGATATTCACAAGGTGAAGCGTTGTTTGTTTGTGGAAATAGACGAATGCGTATTAATATTGCTGTAACCAAAGAAGAATTAGATTCTTTTGGTTCTAGCGGAGGTTTTTAGAAGTTTAGAAGGTGGTGATGTTTAGTGCCAGTAATGAAGAAGAATAATGATTTAAAAGGTAATCGTGTAGTACATGGTGATAATCAACTACAATCGACTGGTGCTGAACAGTCTCAAGCTACTGTAGACGAGGAAAATCAGAAAAAACAAGCTGCTCGGGAAGCTGTTCAAAATGGTAGTAAAGCAGCAGGAGCTGCTGTTGGTGCATCTTTAGGTGGAGGAGCTGGTGCAAAAATTGGGGCCAAAGTTGGTGACGCGATTGGCAAATCGAGATTGGGTCAACATATTGGTAACCGTTTAGCTGAGAATCCATTTGCTCGAGAAGCTTTAGCTAAGGCTAATAATAGTGGTGTAATTGATGCAGCAAATAAAGTAGTAGATGCTACTTCTACTCCAAATGGTGGTGTTGGACAGGCTAGTGAGAGTCAAGGACATAGTAGAAGCCATTTTCCATCTAAACCGAACTTTTTAGAAGATGATAAGGAAAATTCTAAAAATAAAAGTTTTGGCTCTTTTGAAGGAATCTTTTCTGGGAAGGTTGCTGTAAAAGTTGGGGTTTTATCTTTTGCTGTTGGCTTTCTTTTTATTATAGTTATTCTTATGGTGATTGCTCAAGGTAGTGGGGTTATTTCTAGTTATGATGATGCTTTTGGTGTTAGTGCTGCAACCGGTGGTATGACTGGTGGTGTTGATTATGTGTCTTCTGATCCGGAAGCTCAAGATTTTTTTGAACGAGTTCGAGATATAAAGAATTCTTTTCAATCTCAAGGAAAAACGTTTGATCCAGTTTATATTTCTGCTGTTTATGTAGTTTTAAATCAACATGGAGCTAAGCTTTCTTATGAAGATATGTCGGATGCTGTTATTACGGAAATTGCAACTGCTATGTTTACTGGAAATAATTTTAGTGAAGAGGTTTTTAAACAAAATTTAATTAATACTATTTTTCCTAAGTATTTGCCAAATAAGAGTCAGCAAACATATGAAAATATGGTAAATGAAGTATATGATTATTATGATAGTTATTTTAGTTTGATTGGAGCGACAGCTTCTAGTTGTGCTAGTTTGGGATCTTGTGTTTATGAAATCAAAGGTTTTTATATAAATAATCGTGGAAATGTCGCTAATTCTATGTCTATAACTGATTTACAGGTTCGATTAATGGAGTGTGGTAGTCCTTATGGTAATGGAACATATGGTGTTGCTATAGATCAACCTACAGTTCCTTTTGAAGATTATGTTGCTGGTGTTGCTTATGCAGAAATAGGTGAAGGTGCTCCAGATGAAGCTTTAAAAGCGCAGATGGTTGCTGCTAGAAGTTATGCTTTAGCTAGGCCTACTGCTATGGGGAATGCACTTGGTAAAAAACTGGAGCAGGAAAATGGTCAATGGGTTTTGCAGATATCCTCTTGTGTTGCAGATCAAGTTTTTTGCAATATTAATGAAGGCTGCTCTTATATGGGGGGTGGAGATGGTCAAGGAGGAATTGTTAGAAGTGGAATAGTTGATGGTGCTATTAGAACTAAATCTGCTTTACCTTCTGATCATAAATTACGTACTATTGCTAATTCTGTTCAGGGAGAAGTTCTTGTAAACGATCAAGGATACATTATTTCAGCTGCATATCTTTCTGACGAACAAAAGAAGTTTAAAGAACTTGCTAATCAGGGACTTAATTATAAACAAATATTGTTACAAGTATATAATTCTGGTAGCAGAAATTATGGTGCTACTGATATTGAAAAAATGAGTTGTAATAATGGTTCTGGTAATGGTTGCAATAGTACGGGTAGTACTGGTCCGTATGCTGGGTGGAAGCAAGGTGATCCTGCGTGGGCAACTATCACGATTGGTAATACAAGTTTAACTATTGGTGGTGTTGGATGTTTGGTTACTTCAGTTTCTATGTTAATTGCTAAAAGTGGTGTTGCTGTTAATGTAGATGGAGATTTTAATCCTGGTAGTTTTGTTCAAAAATTAAATCAAGTTGGAGGTTTCCAAGGAGCTAATTTTGTATGGGGATCTGTAGACAAGGTAGCTCCAAATTTCCAATTTGTTGGTAAATACTATGTTTTGGGCCAATCACAGCAACAGAAATTATCTACTCTTCAAAATTTACTTGCTCAAGGATATTATGTAGTTGCTGAAGTGAAGGGAGAAACTGGTTCACACTGGGTTGCGGTTGATGGTATTAATGATAGTACAGTATTAATGATGGATCCTGCCAGTCAATCTACTAGTATGTGGCAACAATATAATTGGGTTAATACTAGTCAATATGCATATTTTAAAGTAATATAGGAGAGCGCTATGAAAAAGGGAAGATTAAAATATATTATTATTATTGTTATTTTAATTATTTATGGTTCTGTGATGTACCTTGTCTTTGGCGTTAGCGAAAGTAGAGAAAGAAAGGCCGCTACAACTTTACTTGTCGGAGATTCTACTGTTTGGAATTATTCTTCACGAAGCTGGATGAATATTAATACACCATCTTTACTTTCTAATTTTAATTGGCAAAAGTTTAATGTTTATCTAGATAATCAGTATTTTGGTAAATATTTGGTTTGGCATGATGATAAATGGTATTTGTTTGATAATAATAAAAATGCGGTTTCTTATCAAGGAAATTTGTTTGCATATCAAGCTGATTTTAATATAGATGTTGTAAATCTTTCTACTACAGATATTACAGATTATACTTATGTGAACACAGTTTTAAAAAATCATGGATTTGATACAACTGTTGAATATACATTAAAGAGTGTTTCTAAGGTAGATTTTGATAAAGATGGGGTATTGGAGGATTTTTACGTTATTAGCAATGTTTTTGCTGAGGATTTTTTTCCGGAAAAATATTTTTCTTTCGTATTTATGGTTGATAATAATAATATTTATATGCTTTATGAAGATGTAGATAAGAACGAAGGAGTTAATGGTTGCAAACCTGGATTGTATACTGTTGCAGATTTTGATAATGATAAGGATTATGAATTAATCTTGTCATGCGCAAAGTATAGTAATCAAACACCTCTTATGATGTTGTATGAATTTAAAGATAATGCATTTGAAATTGAAATTTCTAATCAATAATTAATGACGATATGAATTTTTGATGTTATAATATTTGGCGAAAGGGAGTAATCGTATGAAATTTAAGTTTAGAGCAGATCCTGATGATATTTTAATGTTTTGTCTATTTGCTATATTTTTATTATATATTGTATGTATTGGAGTTTTGAATTTATCCTCTTTTGCTACAGAGGGGTATTTGGTTGGACTTAATCCTTTTCCTGCTTTCGGTCCTAAATATATTGCAGCTACGTTGGTATTTTATTTTCTTGCCTTAGGTGGTTTGCTAGTTAGTGTTAGTTCTTGTTTTTTTGACAGGGAAAAAGGATTTGGAATCACTACAGATAAAAAAGATAAAGGTTATTCTAGGTGGGCTAAGGATAAAGAGATTAAGGATGAGTTAAGTAGGGTTGAAATCAAGCAAGAAAATTCTTCTGCTGCTGGTGTTCCCCTTATTTTGAATGAAAATGAGATGTGGGTTGATAACAGTGAGTATCATTCGTTAGTTATTGGTGCAACCGGATCTGGTAAAACCCAAACTGTTATTTTGCCACTTGTTCATAGTTTAGCTAAAGCTAAAGAGTCTATGATTATTACCGATCCTAAAGGTGAGATTTATGAAAAAACAAGCAATATGTTGCGTTCTAGGGGTTATCAGATATTACTTTTGAACTTTCGTGATCCACAAAACGGTAATGCTTGGAATCCTATGTCTTTACCATATCAAATGTATAAATCTGGTAATCAGGATAAAGCAATTGAATTGTTGGATGATTTGGCTTTGAACATTTTGTATGATGAATCTAACCAAAATGCTGATCCATTTTGGGAAAAAACGTCTGCTGATTATTTTTCTGGTGTAGCTTTAGGTTTGTTTGAGGATGCTAAAGAAGATGAAATTAATATTAATAGTATTTCTTTAGCAACTACTGTTGGTGAAGAAAAATTTGGTGGTAGTACATATATTAAAGAATATTTTTCAGCTAAAGATCCAGCTAGTGCTGCGGCAATTAATGCTTCTAGTACGATTATGGCTCCTACGGAGACTAAAGGTTCTATTTTATCAGTATTTAAACAAAAAGTTAAACTTTTTGCGTCTCGTGATAATTTAAGTGAAATGTTATCTCATAGTGATATTAATTTGGAAAGTATTGGTCAAAGACCAACTGCAGTATTTATTGTTATTCAAGATGAAAAGAAAACATATCATTCTTTAGTTACAATTTTATTAAAACAAATTTATGAAACATTAATTGGTGTTGCACAAGAGCACGGAGGAAAGCTTCCTATACGTACTAATTTTTTACTTGATGAGTTTGCTAATATGCCCCCACTAAAAGATGTCACTACAATGATTACAGCAGCCCGTTCTAGAGCAATTCGATTTACAATGATTATTCAAAACTTTGCTCAACTTGATCAAGTTTATGGCAAAGAAAATGCTGAAACTATTCGTGGTAACTGTGGTAATATTATTTATTTAATTACTACAGAGTTAAAAGCATTGGAAGAAATTTCTAAAATGTGTGGAGAACAGAAATCTAAAAAAGATGATAAAACAGCTTCTACACCTTTAGTTACAGTTTCTGATTTACAGCGTATGAAACAGTTTGAAGTAATTATTTTACGAATGAGAAAGCAGCCTTTTAAGACTAAGTTTACTCCGTATTTTCAGTTGAATTGGGGAAAATCTTATCCTAAAGCTACATATCCTACTCGCGAGAAACTTCCTGTTCATACTTTTGATATTAAGGAATTTGTTAAAGCTCAAAAAAAGAAGAAGTTATTGGAAATGATGAATTCTGCTGATAACCAGAAACCAGTAGGAGGAGCTGATGGATTTGGAGGAGGATTTCCACCAATGGGAGGATCTATGAATCCGTTTGCTCCAAATACTTCTGCAATGAATACGTCTAAGTCTGGAATGATGCCTAAAAATCCTGCTATGAATCAATCCTATATGCCTGGGGCTATGAATCTATTTGGCCCAGTTGGCTCAGGGACTCCTGTGAATCCATTTGCTCCTACTGTAAATGGTTCTGCATCACCTGTGACTCCAGAACAAAAACCTTTACCTCAATTTAATGAACCGATGCCTTCCGCTTCTGAGAAAGCTTCTTCAGATAAGAATGATAATCTAGGGTTTGATGTGGATGAATTAATGAAAAAGATTGATGCTAAAATTGCAGCATTAGAAGAAGAGGAAAAACAAAATGCATCTAAGGAAAAGTCGATACCAATTCAGAACGATTCTTCTGTATCTCAATCAAAATCAGTTGAAAGTAATGATGATTCTCCAAAATCTGAAATTAAATCCGCCCAAGATAAAAAAGACCAAACTACTCCAATTAATAATAATTTAGTTTTGGATGATGAAGATGATGATGAATTCTTTGATGATTTTTTTGATAATTAGGAGGTATATATATGGGAACAAATTTTAATGTTGGTAGTTTTAATGCTATTGATACTAATGAGCAAAAAGAAAAAAGTGGGAGCGCTAATGGTTTTCATAGTTCTAATGATGAACTTAAAAAGCGTTTAATGATTTTTGGTGGAGTAATTATCATTGGTGTTGTATTGATTGCTATAGTTTTATTTCTTTTTTCGAATAAGACTTATACTTATGAAGATGTTGAAAAGATAATGATTAATGCGGCAGAAAATTATTTTGAGGATCATCCTAAACGGTTACCAGCGACCGAATCAAATCAAGTTCAAATCGATGTAGATACACTAGTTGCATCTGAGTATATGAAACCGATGTCCGAATACACAGGTGAAGGGATGACTTGTTCGGGGACTGTTACTGTTCATACTAATGGGGATGAATATTTGTATATTCCTAAGTTGGATTGTGGAGAAGATTATATCACGCAATCTTTAAAAGAAGTTGTTACTAAGGATATAGTGACAGAAGGATATGGTTTGTATCAGATTGGTAATACCTATGTTTATCGTGGTGAAATAGTTAATAATTATTTACAACTTGATAATGCTTTATGGAGAATTGTTAAAGTTACTGCTGATGGAAAATTTATGTTGATTTTGGATGAGAAGAAAAATCAATCTGTTCCTTGGGATAATCGGTATAATGCTGAAGTAGGATATAACACGGGTATTAATACTTTTTCTGCTAGTCGTATTAAAGATTCTATATTAGAAATATATAATACTAATGAGGAAGATGAGACAATTTTAAGTGATAATGATCGCACTAAAACAGTATCGTTTGATTTATGTATAGGTAAGAGAAGTGCTAATGATTTAAGTAAGGATAATTCTATTGAATGTAGTGAAGTTTTGAAAAATCAAAAAGTAGGATTACTTACTGCATCTGATTTCATGATGGGTAGTGTTGATGCAAATTGTAAGACAATTAATGATTATTCTTGCCAAAATTATAATTATTTAATTAGTTCTTATAATTGGTGGTTGTTAACTGCCGTTAAAGATAATACTAAACAAGCTTATGGGGTTAATTCAAGCGGTGTCGCTAAAGCTACTACGACATCTAGTTATATGTATCCTAGAGTAGTCATTATGTTAGATAGTAATGTGCTATTTAAAGACGGTCAAGGAACTCAAGCTAAACCATATAAAATAAAATAGGAGTCTATTATGGTAATAGACTTTTTTTTTTCATATTTTATATTAGGTGATATATATGAAAATAACTTTTGATGAATTCTTTTCTATTGCTGGAAGTGGTATTTTACTAGATATTAGAGATGAGGAGAGTTATCTTGCTGGTCATGTTCCTGGAGCTAAAAATATTAAAAGCTCAGAACTTTTATATCATGCTAGTAATTATTTAAATTATAGTGATCGATATTATTTGTATTGTGATGTTGGCTACATTAGTGAGGATTTATGCAAAAGATTAACGATGCAAGGATATCATGTTTTTTCTATTATTGGAGGATATCGGAATTACTTGTTAAGTAGATAGTTTTGTACTATAATAATAATAGGTGATGCTGGTGGAGATAATTCACACATTTGTTAGTTTTTGTACTGATTTTATTAGTCAAGGAGGAATGCTTTTTGGCTTTTTCTTAATTCTTTTGGAATCTTTTATACCTGTTTTACCTTTAGGAGTTTTTGTTGCTTTAAATGTAAATGCTTTTGGTGATGTTGTTGGAATTTGTTTGTCTTGGATAGCAACTTGTTTAGGTTGTTTTATTTCTTTTACCTTTTTTTCTTTTTTGTCAGATAAGTTGTTATATTCAATATTGTCTAAAAAAAGTTTAGCCAAAATAGAAAAATCTATTACTAAATTTCGGAATATTTCATTTCCTAATTTGGTATTAGTTGTGTCTTTACCATTTACTCCAGCCTTTTTAGTTAATATTATTTGTGGTATTGTGAGAATTGGACGTAAAAAGTTTTTGGCAGCTATTATTATTGGTAAAGTATTTATGGTTCTTTTTTGGGGCTATGTTAGTAAAAGCTTTATTGAAAGTATGACTGATATTAATACAATTATTATTATTAGTTGTATGCTTGTTGTTGCATATGTTATTTCTAAGATTGTTAGTAAAAAAGTAAATTTAGATTAAGTAGGAGGCGTATTTATGGATTATATTATTATAGGATTATTGGTTGCTATTTTAATTTTAGTGGTTATTTCTCTTTTTAAAAATATTAATGAAAGTAATATCACTGAGCGATTAGGTAGATTAGAAGTAAACATGATGAAGGAAATGGGCGATTTTAAAAATGATTTATCTCATAGTTTAAATGCTGATTTTACAAAATTAAATGAACAAGTAGAAAGAAGATTACTTGCAGTAAATGAAAAGGTTAATGAAAGACTTGATCAAAATTTTGAAAAGACAAATAAGACATTTATGAATGTAATTGAGCGGTTATCTAAAATAGATGAAGCACAGAAAAAGATTGAAACTTTGTCTACAGATATTGTTAGTTTGCAAAGTATTTTGACAGATAAAAAAACTCGTGGTATTTTTGGAGAAGTTAATTTGAAACATATTTTAGCTAGTGTTTTTGGTGATAGGAATGATTCTATCTATCGTCTACAATATACTTTAAGTACAGGAGTGATAGCAGATTGTGTTTTGTTTGCACCAGAGCCTTTAGGTACTATTGCTATTGATTCTAAATTTCCACTAGAACATTATCAAATGATGGTTGATAAAAAACTATCTGCTGATATGAGGGAGAATTATGAAAAGATGTTTAAGCAAGACATGAAAAAACATATTGATGCCATTAGTAATAAATATATTATTCCTGGAGAGACAGCAGATCAAGCAATTTTATTTTTACCGGCAGAAGCAATTTTTGCTGAAATTAATGCTTATCATTCTGAAATCATTGAGTATGCTTATAAGAAACGGGTTTGGATTACTAGTCCTACCACTTTAATTTCTACTTTAACCGTTGTGGAGATGATTATTAAAAATATCGAAAGAGATAAATATACTTCTATTATTCACGAAGAATTAAATAAACTGGGGTTAGAATTTGCACGTTATAGGGATAGGTGGGATAAATTGGCCCGTAGTATTCAGACAGTTAATAAAGATGTAGAAAATGTTTCTATTACTACTGAAAAAATTTATAAAAAGTTTGATAGTATTAATAAAGTTGAAGTTGCCAAGATTGAGAATAAGGACGAATAAGTTCTTATTTTTTTATTAGGATAATCATCTTTTTTTAGTAGTTTTCTAATAAAATTTTGAGATTTAGTTTAATGAAAAATTTTTTTAAGGATAATTTTGTATATTTTTTATTTTTATTTGTATACTAAAAATAGTTAATTCATAAATATTAGTATGAAGCATTTTTTTTATTGTATTTTAGGAATTTGGTTAATGAGTATTGGTTTTACTTTTTTTATTTTATATTTTAATTTATTTGTTTTTGGATATAATTTTTTTGAGTATTTATTATTTTTGTTTTCTAGATGGGAGTGTTACTTATTTTTTTTAGGAGTTATTTTTGTTTGTGTTGGTATTAGAAAGGGGAAAAAACATGATATATATTTATGATTTATTACTTAACTATCAAGATAATGGGCGTTTAGTAGAATTTTTTGAATGGAGTCAGGATGATATTTTGGAACATGTCAAAAGAATTCCTTTGTTTGTAGTTCCTAGTATTGATATTGATCATTTTTGTTTTTCTAACATTAAAGTTGATTCTAATTTTTTGGAGTCTATTAAGGGAAAAACTTTATTTTATAAAAAGAAGAAAGCTACTTCATACAGTTGTTTGTTTTGTGATTTAAATCGAGTTATAGCAGTTGATTTTTCTCAGAATGGTACTGTTCTTGCTAAAAGTTGTTTATTGTTAGATGAGGAAGAAGAAATTATAGAAAGTGCTAAGGGAATAGATATTTCCAATATTTCTTATAAGGTTTTAGATGATAAGTATGAAGTGTCGTTTTTAACTAGAAAAGAGGAGTTTCAGAAACGATATTTATTATCAGAATTTGGTCGTTTTTCGGAAGAACGAGATTTAGATATGTTTAATTATTTGTATGAAGAGATTTTTGGTCAGGATAACCTTTCATTTGATATTAAATATCGGAGATTAGTTGATGATATATCTCAAAATTTTGATTCTCGTTATCAAAAGGTATTTGATATTGTTCGGTTGAGTTATGCAAAAAATAAAAGCATCTTATGATGCTTTTTTAATAGTCTATTTTCATGGCTATTCGTACTTTTTTCATTTGTTCTTCTGCTTTTTGTTTGGCTTTTTTTGTTCCATTATTTAATATTTGTTTTACTATTTCAGGATGTTCTTCATAATATTTTCTTTTTTCTCTAATAGGGTTTAAAAATTCGTTCATAGCTTCAATTAGTTCTTTTTTACATTGGACACATCCACGTGCTCCTTTTTTGCATTCTGTACAAATTTTGTCATTATTTTCTTGTTTGTTTACTAGTTTATGGTAGTAGTAGACCATGCAGATATCTGGATTAGCTTTATCATCTTTTTTAATTTTTGTTGGATCTGTTATTGCACTCATAATTTTTTTCTTAATAATTTCCTCATTATCATTTAAAAAGATGGCGTTACCTAAGCTTTTACCCATTTTATCATTTCCGTCTAGACCTTTAACTCTTTTTGTTTCACTTAGTATAGCTTTTGGCTCTTTTAGAGTTTCTCCATAGATAGAATTGAATTTTCTAACAATTTCTCGACATTGTTCTAATAGGGGAAGTTGATCTGCACCTACAGGAACTACTTCTCCATCAAATGCAGTAATATCTGCTGCTTGTGAAACTGGGTATCCTAAAAAACCATAAGTGATGGATTCTCCATCATTACCAAATAATTCTTTCTTTTGAGCTATTTCTGTTTTTACAGTAGGGTTTCTCTCTAGTCTTGCGACAGTAACTAAGTTTGAATAGTATATAGTAAGTTCAGCAATCTCTGGTATTCTTGATTGAATAAAGAAATTGACTTTTTGGGGGTCTAATCCAATAGATAATAAATCAATTGTAATTTCTGTAACATTTTTTCTTACTTTATCAGGATTATTAAAGTTATCAGTTAGGGCTTGAACATCAGCAATTTCCAAATAAAAGTCATAATCATCTTGCAATTTTATATAATTTTGTCCAGCTCCAAATAGATGTCCTAAATGTAGGTTTCCTGTAGGTCTTAACCCTGTTAAAATTGTTTTTTTCATTTCATCACTTTCTTTCTGTTATTTATTTTAACATATTTTAGTGGGCAAAAAAAGTAATTTTAAGTTGCTTTGTGTTAACGCTCTATTTTTTATAATCTTTTATTATTTATTTTATATATTATTTTTCATTTAGTCTTTTAGCAATTTTTTATGAAAGTGTTGTGTTAAATTAAATTGTAAGGTATAATATAAGGCGTTGGAGGGATATTATGGCAAAAAAAGAAACAGAAAAAACTGAAGTTACAAAAGAAATCAAAAAAGATAATAAAAAGAATGTTCATGAAGTAGTGATTAAGATAGATGGTGATGCTTGGGTTAAAGCTCTTGATACAGCTTTTAAGAAAAAGCAAAAGACTGCTAAAGTGGATGGATTTAGAAAGGGTAAAGTACCAAGAGATATTTATGAAAAACATTTTGGTAAAGAATCTTTATTTATTGATGCTGCTGATAGCGTATTACAAGATGCTTATACAAAGGCAATGGAAGAGTCTAAATTAGTACCTGTTGTTCAACCTGCTGTTGATTTAAAAAGTTTAAGCGAAGATGGTGTAGAATTTACTTTTAAAATTGTTACTAAGCCAGAGGTAAAAGTTAATAAGTATAAAGGATTAAATATTAAACCTGAAAAAGTTGAAGTTAGTGAAGAAGAAGTAAATCATGAACTTGGACATTTATTAGAAAAATATACTGAACTTGTTACAAAAGAAGATGGTGTTGTAGAAGAAGGAAATACTGCTGTTATTGATTTTGAAGGATTTAAAGATGGTGTTGCTTTCGATGGAGGAAAAGGAGAAAACTATTCATTAGAAATTGGTTCTCATACTTTTATTCCTGGATTTGAAGAACAAGTTATTGGTATGAAAGCTGGAGAAGAAAAAGAAATTGAAGTTACTTTCCCAGAAGATTATGGTGCTAAGGATTTAGCAGGAGCAAAAGCTACATTTAAAGTAAAAGTTCATGAAATTAAAGAAAAACAAAACAGAGAACTAGATGAAGATTTTTTTGAGGATTTAGGTATTGAAGGAGTTAACTCTGAAGAATCATTAAAAGAAGAAATTAAAAAGTCAATTACTGCTCAAAAAGAAATGGATGTAGAAAATAAATATGTTGATGCTATTTTAGAAGGAGTTTCTAAGAATGTTGAAGTAGATATTCCAGAAGAAATGGTAGAAGAAGAAGTTACTCGTTTGATGAATCGCTTTGAACAACAAATGAGAATGCAAGGAATTTCTTTAGATTTATATTATCAATTTACGCAATCTAGTGAAGCTGATTTAAGAAATCAATTAGAAAAAGAAGCTTATTCTAATGTTCTTTATCGTTTGATGTTAGAAGAAATTATGAACTTAGAAAAGATTGAAGTATCTTTAGAAGAAGCTGAAAAAGAAGCAGAAGAGTTAGCTAAAAAATATCAAATGGAAAAAGAAGAATTTTTACAACAATTTGGTGGAATTGATATGGTTCAATACGATTTAGAGATGAGAAAAACTATTGAATTATTAAAAGAAGCTAATAAGTAATTAAAAAGTAGTATGTGATACTACTTTTTTCAGAGTGTTGACAAACCCCTAAATTTTTTTCTAGGGGTTTTCTTATGAATGAATTTTTTGAAATGACTTTT
>CALVYB010000024.1 GCA_944371955.1 uncultured Bacilli bacterium | reverse complement strand
CTCATGTGAGAGCTGCCAGCAATAGGCCTTATAGGCCTCAAAGAAAAACCACTAGTTAAACTAGTGGATTTTTATTAAGAAAATATAATCAAAAAATTATCTAAAACCTATAGAAAATAGAAAAGAAAACTGCTACAATATAAATAGAGAGGAGTAAATTATGTTACAAGTAAAAAATATTGTAAAGTATTATGGAACTAATAAAGCTGTAGATAGTCTATCTTTTGAAGTAAAAGATGGAGAAATATTCGGACTATTAGGTGAGAATGGTGCTGGTAAGACAACAACTTTTAGAATTATTATGGGACTATTAGACGCAACAGAGGGAGAAGTTCTATTAGATGGTAAACATATCAACTATTCTATTACTGACAGAATTGGTTTTGTAACTGAAGAGAGAAGTTTACTTACAAAAATGACAGTAAAAGAACAAATTATCTTTTATGGAATATTAAAAGGTATGAAAGAAAAAGAAATCGAAAAAGAATTAAAAAAATGGTTAGAAGATTTTCAAATTGAAAGTTATGAAAATAGAAAGATTAAAGAATTATCAAAAGGAAATCAACAGAAGGTTCAGTTTATTTCTGCTGTAATCCATCATCCTAAATTATTAATATTGGATGAGCCCTTCACTGGATTAGACCCAATTAATGTGGAACTTATGAAAAAAGCAATTTACAAACTACAAAAAGAAGGATGTTCTATTATATTTTCTTCACACCAAATGGAACATATTGAAAATTTCTGTGAAAAGCTAATTATTTTAGTAAAAGGTAAGGCAATTGTTGATGGTTACGTAAAAGATATTAAAAAAGAATATAAAAAGAAAAACGTTCTAATCAGAGGAGAAGACCTACCTTTAAAAGAAATAGAAAAAATAAAAGGAGTTATTTCTATTACAAAACAAAAAGATGAATATGAAGTAAAGATAGAAGAAGATGAAGTGGCTCCTAAAATATTTGCAAAAATTAAAAATTGTAATATTACAAAATATGATGTTACAGAACCAACACTAAATGAGATTTTCATTGCGAAAGTAGGTGAAGTACATGAGTAATAAATTTTGGTACTTAACAAAGCAAAGTTTAAAAAAGAAAATCAAATCTAAATGGTTTATTGGGGTAAATATAATGTTAGCTCTAGTAATTATTGCTTTAATTAACATTAATTCAATTATTTCTTTCTTTGGCGGAGATTTTAGTGAAAATACAAAAATATTAGTAGTAGATAAAACAGAAATGTCCTATCCTATATTTGAACAAAGTATTAAGACAATCAAAAAAGAAAATGAAGAAGCAAAAATCACTATAAAAGAAAGTGATAAAACCGAAAAAGAACTAAAAAAAGACTTAAAAGATAATCAAGTAGCGATTATTTTTGAAAATAATAAAGATGAGTTTGTAACAGCAAAAATAATCAGTAAAGAAAAAATAGACAATACAACATATCAATATATTTCTCAGGGATTAAATGCAACAAAAACAAGTGTCGCTTTAGTTAAGACAAACACAGATCCAACTTTACTTGCTAAAATATCATCACCGATTACAACAGAAAGAATAGTATTAAATGATAAAAAATCAGTCGATGAAAATATGGAAATGGTAATGGGAAGTGTTTTTCCAACTTTGATTTTGCCATTCTTTATGTTAATTATCTTTCTAGTTCAAATGATTGGTGGAGAGATATGTGAAGAAAAAACAACCAAAAGCATGGAGATTATTATCTCTAATGTCAGTCCTAAAACCCATTTGCTATCTAAAGTAGTAGCTAGTAATGCATTTATCATTATGCAAGGCTTATTATTAATTATATATTCTATAATTGGAGTTCTAATTAGTACCAAAGGGAAGTTATCGTTAGATCCAAGTATAGATAGTTTATTAACAGCAACAGTTGAATCAGGATTTTTAGATAAGATTATAACACTTCTTCCAGCAATCTTAGTTATGTTAATATTATCATTCTTAGCTTATTCACTAATTGCCGGAATACTAGCAGCTATGACAACTAATATGGAAGACTTTCAACAAATTCAAACACCAATTATGTTAGTACTACTAGCAGAATATTATCTAGCAATTATGGCTGGAATGTTTGATGGCTCTATTCTAATAAGAGTATTGTCATATGTACCATTTATTTCTTGTTTAGTTTCTCCTTCTTTATACATTATTGGTCAAATTAACATGATAGATGTTCTTATTTCTATTATTGTATTAATAATTACCATAGCATTAATGATAAAATACGGTTTAAGAGTTTATAAAGTAGGAATTTTAAATTATTCTAACGAGAAAATTTGGTCTCGCTTTGCAAAAGCATTAAAAAGTAAAGATATGTAAAAGAGTTTATTAAAACTCTTTTTTTATTTAAAAAATAAAAATCGATAATAAAAAAAGAAAACAGCGTGCTATAATATAAAAGTAAAAGAATAGGAGGAGTAGTTTTGATTGTATTTAAAGATGTTAGTAAAAGTTATAAAAATGTCACTGTCTTAAAAAATATCTCCTTTACGATAAATGATGGGGAGTTAGTTTGTCTAATCGGTGAATCTGGTTGTGGTAAGACAACAACTTTAAAAATGATTAATAAATTAATATCTCCAACATCAGGAGAAATTATGATTAATAAACAAAATATAAAAAATATTAATGATGTAAAATTACGAAGAAAAATGGGATATGTTATACAACAAACTGGCCTTTTTACACATATGACTATTAGAGAAAATATAGAAATTATTGCTAAAATCGAAAAGATGCCGGAACAAAAAAGAATAAAAAGAGTAACAGAAATGATGAAAATGGTGGGCCTAGATGAGAAACTACTAGAGCGCTATCCTAATGAGTTATCAGGTGGTCAGTTACAACGAATTGGAATAGCCAGAGCGTTTATGACAGACCCTAAAATAATATTAATGGATGAGCCATTTAGTGCTTTAGACCCTATGAGTAGAACATCTTTGCAAGATGAACTTCTAAAGTTACAGAAAAAGTATCACAAGACCATAGTATTTGTGACACATGATATGGATGAGGCGATTAAATTAGCCGATAAAATAGCTATTATGGATCGAGGAGAATTAGTTCAATATGATACACCAGAAAATATTCTAAAACACCCAGTAAATGACTTTGTAGAAAACTTTGTCGGACATAAAAGAATCTGGAATTCACCAGAATTCATTAAAGTAAAAGATATTATGATAACAAGACCAATTACGTGTAAAGAATATGATTCAAAATTTTATTGTATTAATAAAATGCGTATGACTAAAGTAGATACTTTGATGGTAATAGATGAAGATAAGAAATTGATTGGAATTTTATATGCAGAGAGCTTAAGACTAAAAAACAACAAATCAAAAGGGATTAAAGAGTATATTGAAAAAGATATTGTCTCTGTAAAAGAAAATGATTCAATCGTTGATTTGGCAAAACTAATAAAAGACACTAAATCAGCAACAATACCTGTAGTAGATAGAGAACGAAGATTAACCGGCTTAATTACTAGAAGTAGTTTAATTACTGCTTTAAGTCAGCAATTTACTGAGGAGGATGAGTAATGGAATTTTTTGATTATATAATAGAAAATAAAGACCAAATCATCTCTCTATGTATAGAACATATTGAGTTAACCGCAATAGCCTTAATTATTGCGATTATTATCGGAGTACCGATTGGAATATTAATCAGTTATAAAAAGAAATTGAATAAGCCTATATTAGGAATCACAAGTGTAACTCAAGCAATACCAAGTATGGCTCTTTTGGGATTTATGATACCATTCCTGGGCATTGGAACAGCACCAGCAATAGTGGTTGTTGTATTGTATTCACTATTGCCAATTATAAAGAATACTTATACAGGTATTACAAATATATCACCAGCCACAATAGAAGCTGCAACAGGAATTGGTCTTACAAAGGCACAAATATTAACCAAAATTCAAATTCCTCAGGCTCTACCAATTATTATGGCAGGAGTTAGAATTTCTTCAGTTAGTGCAGTAGGACTTATGACTATGGCAGCGTTTATTGGTGGTGGAGGACTAGGATATTTAATCTTTTCTGGCATTCGTACCGTAAATAATTATCAAATATTAGCCGGAGCTATACCAGCGTGTATTTTAGCTCTTTTAGTAGACTACTTCTTTGGAGCAATAGAAAAATTAGTGACACCGATTAGCTTACAAAACGAAAAAAATAATCAAGAAAAAATAAAAAAATCCCAAAGAAAAAATAAAATTATCGTAGTTGGAACAATTATTTTAATTGCCTTCTTGTTTTTAAATGAAATAGACTTTTCAAAAAAATCAGACAATGTAATCCGTGTAGGAAGTAAGGATTTTACAGAACAAGAGATACTTTGTTATATGACATCTCATGCGATTGAAAATAATACAGCCATTGACGTAGAAGAAGAATGCAACTTAGGTGGTGCTCAAGTTGTATTTTCTGCCTTAACAAATGATAATATAGATTTATATATTGATTATGCAGGAACAGATTATACTGATATCTTAAAACATAAGCCGATATCAGATGTAGATAAGGTATATAAAACTATCAAAAAAGAAATGAAACAAAAATATAATGTAGAAGTCTTAAATCAGATGGCTTTTAATAATACTTACGCTCTAGCTGTAACAAAAGATACAGCAGAAAAATACAATCTAAAAACTATTAGTGATTTAGCAAAAGTATCTAATAATTTAATTATTGCTCCAACATTAGAGTTTATTAATAGAGAAGATGGCCTTTCTGGCTTAGAAAAAGCATATGGATTAACTTTTAAAGATACAATAGGCATTGATGGTAGCCCTAGATATACGGCTTTACAAAATAACAACGCCCAAGTAATTGATGCTTTTACAACAGATGGGCTACTAAAAAAATTTAATCTAACAGTGTTAGAAGATGACAAAAATTTCTTTCCCCCATACTATGCAATACCATTAGTAAGAAGTGAAACTTTAAAAAAATATCCGGAAATAGAGAAGGTTTTAAACGCTCTAGGACCTTATTTAACAGATGAAGTAATGCAAGATTTAAATTATCAAGTTGATGAATTAGGAAAAAGCCCCGAAAAAGTTGCTACTGATTTTTTAAACATGATAAATTTAACAATATAAAAAAGTTGACGAAATAACAGATAAATATTATCATAGTAACAGAGGTGTATTATGTATTACAATTATAGAAAACAAAGAATAAAGAGTGCACTAATTATTTGCTTTATATTAGTATTAGCTATATTCGCTACTCATCATATATATTATAAGTTTCAAAAAGAAAGAAATACAGACTATAGTTCTGAATCTTTAGATATTACTTTTCATGAAGAAACCGGAGATAAAGTTACTCTATCTAGGGTAACACCGGTGACAGATTCAGTAGGCTTAGCTTCTCAATCATATACTTTTACAATAAAAAATAACATGACAATCCCAGTTAATTATACAGTGAAACTAGCCGACGATTTAGAAACTGTATTTGAAGATAATTGTGGCGAGTATCAAATGCCAAAAGATATTATTCGCGTTGCAATCAAAAATAATAAAAAAATGGAAATCTATGATTTATCAGAATTAAATGATGGAATATTAATTCAAACCAAAATAAAAGCATTAGCGGAAGAAGAATATACAATTCGAGTATGGACAAAACAACAGACCACCTTACAAGCGGGATCTGTTAGACACTATCATGGGAAAATACAAATTTTAGAAGATGATAGAGAAGTAGCAATTTTAAATAGAAATTAGGTGATATTATGAATATTGATTTAACAACACTTCATAGTCATGTGGTGGATAAAATAGATGTTAGTAATATTTATACAATACCAGAAGACTATTTTGGAACTACCGGCGTAAAAAAGTTAGCCGATATTAAAGTGAATGGTTATGTGTATCTATCACCAAGTGAAGATGACCCTGAAGAGCAAGTAGACAGCATTAACTGTAAAATAGAAGGAAATATGATAATAGAAGATTCTATCTCATTAGAACTAGTAGAATACCCATTTTCTATCAATTATGATGATATAATTGAAGAAAATTGCAAAAAAAGCGAAAATACACTTGATATATTTTCATTTTTATGGGAAAATATTGTACTAGAGGTCCCTCTACAATTTACAAAAGTGAAAGACTTTACTAAATTTCGAGGAGACGGATGGAAATTAGTGAGTGAAGATGAACTTACAAAAAGCAACAATCCATTTAGTGAATTATTGGATAAAATAAAAGAGGAGTGATAATATGATGAAATTAGATATTCAAATGTTTGCAGTTCCTTTTCGTAAAGTTTCAAAGACAAGAAAAAGAATGAGAAGAAGTCATAATGCAATGGAAATTCCTGGTATGGTAAAATGTCCAAGCTGCGGTGAAATGATTAAAGCTCATAGAGTTTGTCCAAAATGTGGAAACTACAAAGGAAAAAGCGTTGTAACAGTAAAAGAAGCTAAATAAGCTTCTTTTTTCTTTGGTAAAAACTTGTTATAATAAATATGGTGATATAAATGAATAACGTAAAAGAATGGTTTTATAAATATAGGATAATTGTTTTTTTATTTCTTTTTTCATTTTTGATTAGAATGAGTGTAATATTATTAGTTGATACACCAATAATATCAGACTTTAAAACAATGTTTGAAGCCTCATTAGAATTAGTAAATGGCACTGACTCATATAAAACTATGCCATATTTTATAACTTGGGGATATCAAATGGGCCATGTTATTTATCAAGCTATCTTATTAAACTTGATAAATTCAGTTACCTTTTTAAAGGTTATAAATGCTATAGTTACCTCTCTAACGGTAATCATGATTTATTTGATAGGGGTAGAGCTATCCGAAAAAAAAGCTGCTTTTATTATAAGTATTGTCTATTCTATATTTCCCTTTCCACTGCTATTAAATACTGTACTAACTAATCAATTATTACCAATGTTACTAATTCTTATCGCTATTTACTTCTGGATGAAGAAAAAAAAGGAAAAAAAATCAACCGCAATTATAATAGGAGTTCTTCTTGGAATCAGTAATATTTTAAGAAGTGAAACTATAGTGATTATTATTGCATTCACTTTATATATAATATTTTTACTAATAAAAAAAGAAAATAAAAAGTTATTAATAATAAATGTATGTTTAGTGATAATCAGTTATTTTACCATCACTACATCTACTTCTTTTCTACTAAAGGCTACCGATATTAGTCCTAGTGGGTTAGAAAATAACAACACAGCATGGAAGTTTTTAGAAGGATTAAATATTGATACAAGAGGACAATACAGTGATGAAGATGCCATGAAGTATTCTTATGACGAAAGTAAAACAAAACAAGAACTAGTACTAAGAATAAAACAAGACTGGAGTAAATATCCCATATTATTTGCCAAAAAGGTAAAAATATTATGGTTAAATTCTGATTTGTCATGGCAACTAGGGCATATAGAAAATAAAGACCAATTAAAATTATATGAGGGAATTAACCAAATATTTATTTACTTCTTTACGCTAGCATCATTATTAAGTGTCATTACTATATTGAAAAAGAATTATAAAAATGAACAAATTATGATATTATCAATTCTATTTATATATTTTGGCGTTTACCTATTTATAGAAGTAATGCCTAGGTATGCCTATCCTCTACAAATATTTGAAGCCCTCCTAGCAACTGTTACATTAGGGTATATTCTAAAGGCAAGTAAGGAAAATAAAGAAGGTGATCATAGTGCAAAAATTACAAAATAACACATTAATTATTTGTCCCAATGAAGAAAAAATCAAAATATTAGAAAAATTAGAGCAAAAAAAAGAACTATATAATTTAAAATTCATGACTAAAGAAGAATATTTAAATAACTATTTTTTTACATACAGTGATAAAACTATTCTGTATTTGATGAAAAAATATCATTATAAGGTTGATGTATGTAAGGTATACTTAAAATATTTATATGTAATAGATGAGGCAAAGAAGTATGAAAATAAAAAGTTAACATTCTTACAAGAATTAAAAAAAGAGCTCAAAAAAGAAAATTTATTAGAATTTAATATATCATTTAAAGAATATTTAAAAAGAAAAAAGAAAATAGTACTAAATTACCCTAAATTAGATTTATACGAACAACAAGCTTTAGAAATTACTGAACAAGTACCTGAACAACAAAAACAGTTGACAGTAACAGAATATAAAACAATAGAAGAAGAAGTAAATGGAGTAGCATTAGAGATATTAGAATTATTACAAAAAAATATAAACATTAATAAAATTTATCTAACTAATATAACGACAGATTACATGTACACAATAGATAGAATATTTTCTTATTACAAAATACCTATCAACTTAAGTGTTAAACATTCTATCTTTGGAACAAAAATAGTAAAAGATTATTTAAAAGAAGGAAAATTAGATTTAGAAAATCCAAATAAAATAACTAAAAAACTAGTAACAATTTTAAATTCTTTGGTAGATATAAAAGATGAAAGCAACGAGTTCAAAGAATTATTAATATCAAAACTAAAAAGTGCTAGCATCCCTAGTGAAGAATACAAAGACGCAATTCAGGTGAAAAATATAGAAAATGAAGAGTTTGCAGACGACGAATATGTTTTCGTATTAGGTTTTAATCAAGATAATTTACCCAAATTAGAAAAAGATATAGAATTCATTTCAGATAAAGATAAAATAGAAGTAAATTTATATACAACCGATCAAAAAAATAAAATAGCCAAAGATTCTCTAATCAAGATACTAAATTCTATAAATAATCTATACTTATCATATAAATTACAAACTCCATTTCAAAGTATGTATCCATCTAGTATAATAGAAGAATATAAAATGAAGGTAGTCCAGCCTAAACTTGATAAATATAAAGCTAGTAATTTGTACAATAAATTAAGATTAGGAAGCAAATTAGACACTTATAATAGGTATCAAGAAATAACTCCTATGCTAAAAGAACTATATACGCATTATGATATACCATATCAAACATATGATAACAGTTTTAAAGGAATAAATAAAAATACTTACTTAGAAAATTTACCATTTCCTCTAAAATTATCTTATACAAGTATCAATTCTTATAACGAATGTAAATTTAAGTATTATTTAAACTATGTTTTAAAATTAAATATATTTGAAGATACTTTTGCAGCTTTTATTGGTTCACTTTATCATAAGATATTACAATTGTATAAAAGGCCAAACTTTAATTTTGAAGAAGAATATCAAAAATATCTAGAAAAAAGGACTTTGTCTTTAAAAGAAAAGGTATTGTTAGTACGTCTAAAAAAAGAATTATTAGATTTATTAGAACAAGAAAAGAAACAAGACTTAATATTGGGATATAATGATGAATTACATGAACAAAAAGTAGAAATACCATTAAAAAAAGATATTGAAGTAATATTTACCGGCACTATCGATAAAATTATGTATTATAAAAAAATTGAAGACACCTATTTTGCAATAGTAGACTATAAATCGGGAACAGTAGACACAAAAATAGAAAAAATGAAATATGGACTTTCATTACAGCTACCTGCATATTTATATCTAATTAATTATTCTAAAATATTTGATAATCCAATATTTACTGGCATTTATTATCAAAATATTTTATTCAATTATCCATCATTTGATAAAAAACCATTAAAAGATAGAATAAAGTTACAAGGATATACGACAGATGATTTAAGCATTTTAGAAAGATTTGATCCAACTTATGAAAACAGTGAAGTAATAAAAAGTATGAAATATACAGAAAAAGGTTTTTATCATTATTCCAAAGTATTAAATGACAAAGCTGTCTATGATATGATTCAATATACTAAAAAACAAATAGAAAAAGCCACAAATGAAATTTTAGAAGGAGATTTTACTATTAATCCTAAAGTGTATGATGGTAATAATATTTCTTGTGAATTTTGTAAATTTAAAGACATTTGTTATAAAATGCAAAAAGACACAGTTTACTTAGATAAAGTCGAAGATTTATCGTTTTTAGAAGAGGAGGAGATATAATGCCAACTTGGACAAAAGAGCAACAACAAGCAATCGATGAAGATGGAAAAAATATCATTGTATCTGCTGGAGCAGGGTCAGGAAAAACTGCTGTATTAACAGAACGCGTTATTAGAAAATTAAAAAGTGGCATTCATATTAACCAATTATTAGTCCTAACATTTACAAATGCTGCAGCCGCAGAGATGAAAGAACGTATTAGAAAAGCAATTCGAAAAACCCCCGGTCTAGAAGAAGAAATGAATAGAATAGATGGAGCCTATATCACAACATTTGACTCATTCGCTTTATCAATTGTAAAAAAATATCATACTGTAATAAATTGTACTAATAATATTCAAATTACAGATGATGTAGTCATTAATATAAAAAAACAAGAATTATTGGAAGAAATATTCGATGAAAAGTATTTGTTGCAAGACAAAAGATTTACAAAATTAATTCACGATTTTTGTTATAAGGATGATAAGGATTTAAAAAAATCTATACTTGACATTTATCAAAAAATAGAATTAAAGTATGACAAAGAACAGTTTTTACAAACATATTTAGAAAAGTATACAAAGTCTTGGGATAAGATAATAAAAGATTATCTTTCAAGTATTCAAGATAAAATAAAAGAGATAAAAGAACTATTGTTAGAAATGTCGGTATACTTTGATGGCCAATATATGACAAAGGTTGAAGATTACCTTTCTGATTTTTTAAATAAAGAAAGTTACGAAGAAAAAAAGAAAGCTCTAGATACCTTTTCTAGATTTCCATCTCTTCCTAAAAATTCAGAAGAGGCAGGGAAAATATTAAAAAAACAGTTAACAGATACATTTAACGAATTAAAAGAAGAAATGTCATTCGAAAGTTTGGAAGAAATACAAAAAGAATTAGAAAGTACTGTTCCTAACCAAGAAGAAATTATTGACATTTTACAAGAATTAGATAAACGATTAACTAAATATAAAACGCAAGAAGAAATCTATAACTTTACAGATATTTCTCGTTTAGCAATTAGAATAGTATCAGAAAACAAAGAGATAAGAGAAGAATTGACTGCTAGTTTCCATGAAATTATGGTTGACGAATATCAAGATACCTCTGATACTCAAGAAGCTTTTATCAACTTGATTGCCAACAACAATGTTTATATGGTAGGAGATATCAAGCAATCTATTTATAGGTTTCGTAATGCCAATCCTTATTTATTTAAAAAAAAGTACGATTCTTATCGAGATACAGACCAAGGAATAAAAATCGATTTAGTAAAAAATTTCAGATCAAGACGAGAAGTTTTAGAAGACATAAATCTGTTATTCAATCAATTTATGGATGATGAAATAGGGGGAGCTGATTACCAAGCTTCTCATCAAATGGTCTTTGGCAATATGGCTTATGAAAAAGAGGGTAAGACCGATAACAATCACCATATGGAATTACTAACTTACATATTAGACAAAACTACGCCAATAACTAAAGATGAGCAAGAAGCTTTTATCATTGGAAATGATATCCAAAATAAAGTAAAAAACAATTATCAAGTCTTTGATAAAGATACAGCAATTATAAGACCTATAGAATATAAAGATTTTGTTATTTTATTAGATAAAAGTAAGAACTTTGAGTTGTATAAAAAAATATTTGAATATCTAGGAATACCACTATCTATTTTAAAAGAAGAATCCCTTAGTAAGGATAATGATATTTTAGTAATTAAAAATTTATTAAATTTTATTGTAAGAATAAAAAGAAAAGATAATTTTGATAGCCTAAAATATAGCTTTGTATCTCTAGCAAGAAGTTATTTGTTTGAAACTTCAGATGAAGAAATCTATGATGCCTTAGCAAATAACAAAATAAAAGAAACCAATGTATATCAAATTTGTGAAGAGTTAAGTAAAATATTAGATGAAACATCACCTAAAGAATTTTTCTTAAAAGTAATAAAAAAAGTAAATTATGAAGAGTGTTTATTAAAAGTAGGGAATATCACTTCATTTCAAATAAGATTAGAATATATATATAATTTAATTGGCAGTTTAGAACAAAATGGATATACAATTGAAGACATTATTGATCATTTGGAATTAATATTTGATAGTGGTCAGGACCTGAAATTTAATGTGAATACAGATAGTAGTAATAGTTGCAAAATAATGACTATTCATAAATCGAAAGGCTTGGAATTCCCAATTTGCTATTTTGCAGGCTTTGCTTCAAAATTTAATTTAAGAGATTTGAAGGAAAGAATTCTTTTTGACAATACCTATGGAATTATTTTACCAGTAGTAACGAACTTTTATAAGGATACTATTTTAAAAACACTAATAAAAGAGAAGACAAAGCAAGAAGAAGTATCAGAAAAAATAAGATTATTTTATGTTGCTTTAACTAGGGCAAAAGAAAAAATAATTATAGTAACAGAAAAAATAGAAGAACAAACAGAAAATAATGGATTAGTCAGTAGTGCAATCCGCAATAAATATAATTCCTTCTTATCAATTATAAAAAGTATTTATTCTTCTCTTTTACCATACGAAAAAGAAGTGAACGTTACTCCATCAAAAGACTATTTATTATCTCAAAATAATACAAAAAGTAATCAACTAGTTTTATCAGAAGATATTATAAAAGTAGACGAATTACAACTAGACAAAATACTAGTAGAACACACTAGGTATTCAAAAGATATTCTCAAATTATCAACTGCCGAAGAAATGAAGAAAATGGAATTTGGTACTAAAGTTCATCAAGTATTAGAACAATTAGATTTTAAAAATCCTAAATTAGAAGGTGTGTCTAACGAAATAAGAAAAAAAGTAGAAGCTTTCTTAAATACCCCTTTATTAAAAGAAAATTTACAGGGTTCTTTTTATCCAGAATATGAATTCGTTGACCAACAAGAAAATACACATGGTATTATGGATTTAGTAATTGAACATCAAGATAAAATGATAATTATTGATTATAAATTAAAAAATGTTGATGACGAAAACTATGACAAACAATTAAATGGTTATAGAAATTTTCTAAAGAAAAAAACCAATAAAGAAGTAGAATGTTATTTGTATTCTATTATCGATGAGGTTTATCGTAAAGTAAAAGAGCAGTAAAAGACTGTTCTTTTATGATTTTGTAAAGAAATACTACTTGGTTGGATGATATATTAAAACACATAACAAGCATCCTAAAATATATAAAAACAAAATGAAAGACGAGCACCACTATGTGTAGTTGTCAATGATGTGATATCAAAAAAGTAAAAAATTAAAAGTGATATGATATAGTTAAAATGTTAATTATTGAGTATTGCTTTTTATTTGATTCCTTTTTTCAATTGGAGAAATCCAACCAAGAACTTGCATTGGAATGTTATTACTTCTTTTCAAATAAGCTTTCATTTGTTTTAATAAATCATCATAGGAATAAAAGGAAAGATAATTATAAAATCTACTTTGATCATTTCTATGACTTCTTTCCACTTCGCCATTGTGTCTAGGAGTTCTAGGACGGATAAGTTTGTGTTCAATATTTAAAGCGAAGCATAAATCATCTAGAGGGTGAATTCTATTTGTTTGCTTTATATGAGTAAACTCTTGACCATTATCAGTTTGAATGATATTAGGTTTATAACCAAAATAAACAATAGATCGTTTCACAAAGTCAATAGTTGAATAAGAGGAATGTTCTTTATAAGGATAGATAAAACGTTCACGAGAAGCTTCATCAATCATAGTATATTGGAAAAACTTTTGATTATCCTTACCAGAATAACAATTTTTGGGAACAAATTTAACATCCATTTGCCATTTAATCCCTAATTGTTTAGGAGTATCATAGTGTTTAGGAATATATTTTTTATGCTTTTCTTTATGAGTAAAACATCCCATTTTTCGCATGACTCTAAATAGAGAACAAGCATGTCTAGAATATCCTTTCTCAGTTCTTAATTTACCATAAAGTTCAGACAGGGAAATATTAGGATTTCTTCTTGTGTAATCTTTAATCCACTTTAGTTCTTGTTCTGTATGGGAATTAGGGTGGGGTGTAAGAGGACGATGAGATTTGTCTAAAAGAGATTCTTTGGTGCCATCAAATCTTTTACTCCAACGCATAAGGGAAGACTTAGAAATTTTGTATCTTCTACATACGAAGGAGAAAGAGTAACCTGCTTGAAATAATTTAACAGCATGAAATTTTGTGTTAAGTTCATGTGGAATGTATCTATTGGTTTGTGATATACTTGTCATAGCGATAGATACCTTAAAATGTTAATTGAAGAACACATTTTTAGAAAGGATCTATCGCTTTTTGTATATATGATTGGTGTCACATCAATTGTAACACTACAAACAAAATGAAAGACGAGCACCACTATTCATTGACTTTCCCTATACTTTTTGATATAATAGGCACGCAATAAAGCTTAAGGGGGCGGAATTTGTGTCGATATGGAAAGAAGCTGATTTAAAGCTTTATCTACAACTATATCAGCAAGTGGAAGCTTTTTTTTCCAAATTACATGGTAGCCAAACATTAGAATATCGTGAGGGGCAACATACGATGGCTTTAGATGTGCTAGAGTGTATTCGAGACAAAGATATTTTGTTAATCGAAGCTGGAGTTGGGATTGGAAAGTCATGGGGATATTTAATTCCTCTTATATATGCTAGCCAAAACAAAGAAACATTCAAGGGATTTATCGTTTCTACTTCAACCCTTGCACTGCAAGATCAATTGCTTACTGAAATCCATCACGTTTCGGAAATGTTGGGTATTGATATAGATGTAACAATAGCTAAAGGTAAAACAAATTATATCTGTCAAAAAAGGTTGGAAGAATTCTTGGCTCAAGAAGGTAAGAAAAAACTTGGACGTAGTATTATAAAAAGAATAGAAGCAGGAGAAATAGATAGAAGTGCTTTAAATACTATTCCAGAAGATATATGGGAAAAAATTAATATTACATATGTTAATTGTTCTGGTTGCTTTTCAAAAAGGAATTGTCCTTACATTTTACAAAGAAAAAGATGGCCACAATCAACTGCTATTATATGTAATCATGACCTTTTGATTGAAGCTTTAAGGAGAGATGGTGTAGGAAAAATGTTCCCTATCCCTTCTATTTTGGCAATTGATGAAGCTCACCTCCTAGAAGAAAAACTAAGAAATGCTTATCAAGAGTCGATTTCTAAAAGAAAAATCGAGGGTTTAATTTATAATCTTTATGATGAAATTGGTCAACCAATAGAAAGGGAATTAGAGGTTTTCAATGCAATTGATCAACTTTATAGAATGATTAGCGAAGAAGCAAAAAAGGAATATCAGAAACGTGCTAAACAAGATAGTGAAACTTTAAACGTCAGAACAAGTGGTTTCCCTTGTACAAAATCTATAATAGCAGAAATTACCAAATTAACTAAAGAACTAACAGCAATTGCTAAAAAAGTTAGGATTTATAGAAAAGCAAACCCAAGAGTATTAAGCAAACTTAAAGAATTAAATGATATTATAGAAATTTTTGAGGATTTAGCTTCTTCAGATAGTAAAAATATTTATTGGGCATCTTTTCTTCCTTACACACAAGAGTATATAGAATTACAATATGTCAGAAAGGAGCTTGATAAAGAAGCAGCATATTTATTAAGCCGTGCAAATTTTGGAATGGTATTTACCTCTGCTACGTTAACTACTGGCCAGGATAATTATGGACACTTTATGAGAGCCCTAGGTATGGATAAGATTTTAGGAAAATCGATTACTCAAGAAAAACCTCAACCACCACCATATAATTACGATCAAAACGCCTTATTATATTGCGCCACTGATATAATTAGCCCAAGGAATCCAAATCGCAAATTATATTTGGAGTCCTTGACTCAAAGAATATCAGAACTTATTAGAATTACAAATGGAAAAAGCTTAGTACTATTTACTTCTAAAAGTGATATGCAGGCAGTATATGCAAGGCTAAGAAAAGAGCAATTTCCTTTTAATCTAATGATTCAAGAAGAAGGGAGAAGCGCGGACACAGTAAAAGAGAGGTTTAAACAGGATGTAACTTCAACTTTATTAGCAACAGGTTCTTTTTGGGAAGGGGTAGACATAAAAGGGGAATCACTGCAACAAGTAATTATTGCAAAACTACCATTTCCATTAGTAGACCCCATTCATCAATACAAGGCATCAAAGTATACAGATGGTGGTTTTTCAGAAGTTTATTTGCCAGAAATGCTATTGAAAGCAAAACAAGGTGCCGGAAGACCATTTAGAAGCCATTCGGACAAGGGAGTTGTATCTATTTTGGATTCTCGGGTACAAAAATATTTATCAGTAATAATAGGAAATTTACCATTCACTAATATTACTTTTAAATTAGGAGATGTGAAAAAATTTGCAGAAACTAATTTATCGAGTGGCACATACCAAGCACCAAAACAAAAAATAAAGCATAAAGGAAAGAAGGAAAAATATGGCATACCGAGATGAAATTGCAATACTAAAAGAATTATTAGATAGATCGAATGCATGGGCTACGCAGCAACAAAAAAGATTAGCAGAATTGGAGAAATCGTCAGGGAAAGTAAAGTTACCAAGAAGTCAATCATTCCAAGAAATAACAAGCGTTTCTTCACTATCTCCTAAAACTAGTGATTTAGAAGATGAAATGCTATCATACATTGCTAATTTATCAAGCATAGGTTATGAAACACCAGATGAAACATTAAAGGCTTTACTGCCACCAGATACAAATCCAAACTGTAAAAAAATTTTACAACGATTAGAATTAGAAACAAAGAAAAATATAAGGGCGGCCACTGAAATGTTAGAAGTCGCTAAAAATGTGGAAGATTTAAGAAGTCTTAAAGGAGATTTGGGTTTAGAATTAAGGATACAACAGGCAATTCAGCAAAGATTATCTCCAATCCAAATACAAACAGCACCTACAACAGTCTCTCAAGAAGAATCAGCAAACCAAAATAAATTAATATTCATACAAGATGCTATGGGAAACATTCCAGCTTTAGAACATTTACAACAAATTCCATCAGAGTATTACAACAAACTTTCTGCTATTTTGAGGGCTTTGAAAAACGGTACGCCTAGAAATGTAAAAACTGTCAATAGGGATGGAACCTATTCAACACAATGTATAACTAGTGGGAAAGATTTAAGGGTTGCATTTGTTCAAATATCAGGAGACGCTTACGCAATTTTGGATATATTTAGAAAGTCACCAGATGATTCTAGGGCATACAATCATTTGGAATCAATGATGGGAGATTACAAGAAGATAGAACCAACACTAAAGGCTATGATGCACGATGAAAGTTTTTTAGAACAACAAGAACACTTGGAAAGTCAGTTATGGGAAATACTAACATCAGAACAAAAAGGGGGAAATCAGGAATATGTCAAAGCAAGAAATTCTAGAGCAACTAAATACTAGAAAAGAAGAGTTGGAGACTCAAGCAGAGGAAAAAGCGAAGGAACTAAAATGGTTAGAGGAATTTCTAAAAAAATCAAATTTTGATGACACGTTGGAATTCCACACAATAGATTTAAAAAAATTATTATGCGCATATTTTCACGTCAATTGCAATCATATAGATATACCAACAATAGAGGATATTGCAAACGCTTTAGTACCAATCATTCAACAATATCCCTATGATTCCATAACAATTATTAAAATTTTAACAATCATGGCATTTAGTCGGGATTGGGATAATTATATTAAGCCTGCTCTTAAAGATAAAAATCTTGCCCAAAGAGTATCTTTTCTATCTGATAGGTTTTGTTTTTATTTTCAAAAGAAAACTGTACGAGATTTCATACTTGGGGCTGAAAATGCAGAAAATAATATAAAAATTGTAGAAAGCTTAAGAAGAAAGCTAAAACCATATGATGAAGAGTTGTGGGACAAGGCTATTTTCCTTACCTGCGTTGTAAGAACTATTGTAGCTCGAAAAGAAACAATAGACTGTAGCAGTTCCATTCCTCAGTTGCTAAAAAGGGAATTAGCCTACCAAGAAATAAATTACATTTATGAAGTGGATGATATAAAACAAGAACTAAGAAAAATTAGGAATTATAAATCTAATTTAGCTCAAGAACAAAGACGCATACCTAAAGAATTACGTAGAATAGAACAAATAGGTGCAGCACTAGCTAATCTCCCTGATAAAATCGTATATGATTATCAAAGATATATTCGAGGAATTACTGATGCTAAAAGTTGTTATTTAATTTTAAATTGTATATATGAACACAATTTGCCATATTATGAAGAGTTGAATAATAAAATACAGAAATCTGAACAAAAACCAAGATACCAAGTATTACTAGAAAGATTTGGTATAGCTATTGATAATGAGTTGGAAGAATTAGCAGAAAAATACGGTTATGAAACTTTAGAAGGAATTCTTCAAAGGTTAGAAGACATTGGATTTACCGACCAATTATCAGCAGCGGTAAAACAAGTTACACCAGAATATTTAGCAGAGATAACTAAATTATTACAACAAAATATAATTCCACCTCAATTATTAGTAGCAAATGTTTCGCTATTGAACCCACAAAGTCAAATGGTCGAGCATGTTCAACAAAATTTAAGTTCCCTACAAATATTACCTGGATTTTATATTCTTCATCCTTCAGCTTTATTAGTTGAACCAGAAGTATTACACCATAATATGATGCTTATCAAGAATAGTGATTATTTAGAAAGTCTTTCTGTCACAAGAGATGTTGATTTTTTAGCATCTAGAGAATTAGAAGAATGTATAATTTTAGCTCTAGAATTAGGCTTGGAAACCATACTGGAAGAAAATCTAGATTTATTAAACACTCCAGTATCAAGATTGAAAAGATTACATATCGCTAAAGATTTAGGTTTACCGATGGAAACGGCGAGTAAAATAAAAGGAATTTTAAACGAAGAAGAGTTCATAGTTCCGGACGAAAAATTGGATAGCTATATTTTACCTAGAAATGCAGTACTAGAACCTGAACAGTTGGCGGCTATGCCATTAGAAGAAACAAAGAGAGCATATTGTGTAGGTGGTATTATAATTGCTAAAATGAGGTTAGGTGAAGATATAAGAGCAAATCCTAACAAAGCAAGTTTAATGAAAAGTAGACAAATTTCAAGTAGGGAATATCACCAATACATAAAATGTAACTAGCGATGCCGTCATAGAAAGGTTTTGAGTTCCGGTAAAATTCTATAAAATAAGAAAAGATGAATTTGTTTTATCCACAGATTCATCTTTTT
>CALVYB010000023.1 GCA_944371955.1 uncultured Bacilli bacterium | reverse complement strand
ACCTCGGTGACATATAATATTACTACTAGGACATTTTCGCAAATTAACACTTAAGACATTATCACAAATTAATCATACTAGTTTCTTGATGAATTTTACTAGTATTGACAAATTTACTTTTTTATGGTATTATTTGCATACATTGGGAGGGGGAAATGTAAGATGGAGTTGACATTGACAACGGAACAAATCCAAGAGTTAATAAGTGAAGAAATCAGGTTAAGATTACAACTAGCCGAATGTCGCGAATCCAAAATCGGAGCTCGTCCAGAATTCTCGAGTGAAGGCATTAGTGATAATGACGCAGGGATTATTAATCAAATAGGGATGATAAGTGAAAGAATAAGAAAAATTCATGAAACGTTAGCTACTGCAACCGTAGCTCAGCCAAACGATAGAGGCAGAGTGGTGGTAGGCACAAGATTCGAAGCTGAACTTACAACGCCAAAAGGAGAAAACTTGGGTGATGTACAATTTACTTTAGTAGCAGCACAAGTAGCTGGAGGAAGTTATGAGATGGTTTCGTTAAAAACCCCTTTTGGAGCTGCAGTGGAAGGAAAAACAGTAGGTGATAAATTTTCATATGCAACACCAGAAGGAAAAATAATTAATGGAACAATAACCTCCATAGCTCAAAAAGACAATGGCTTATTAAGTAATGGTTGTGACCAGGAAGGATATGGTAACGATAAACCAACAGAAAAAGTTAAGTGTATACGTGACAATAAATATTAAGAAGATTTTATAAAATGATTTAATGAACAGCATTTGTATAGTGAAAGCAATTAAATTGTATTAAATAATCTTAATTTTTTTTACAAAATGAGTAAGACAAGAACTAGCTTGTCTTTTTCTTTATTTTTCGATATAATGAAGAAGTTATAAGGAAGTGACTTTATGAAAATAAAATATAATTTACTAAAAACTGAAAAAAATACAAAAGCAAGGCTAGGAACCATAGAAACAAACTATGGAACTTATGAAACACCAATGTTTATGCCTGTTGGAACTCGTGCCACAGTTAAATCATTGTCCAAAGAAGAACTAAAAGCTGAGCATGCAGGAATTATTTTATCAAACACATATCATCTATGGTTAAGACCTGGTCCTGATGTAATTAAAAATTGTGGTGGACTTCATAAATTTATGAGCTGGGATCAACCAATCTTGACAGATAGCGGTGGTTTCCAAGTGTTTTCTCTTGCTAAAAACAAAAAGAAAGATATAACCGAAGAAGGAGTACGTTTTAAAAGCCATATTGATGGACAAAGTTTATTTTTAACTCCGGAAAAATCAATAGAAATTCAAAATAAATTAGATAGTGATATTGCAATGAGTTTTGACGAATGCCCTCCAGCCAGTGCTTCTTATGAATATCTAAAAAATAGTATTGAAAGAACCATTCGTTGGGCAAAAAGAGGTAAGGCTGTTCACAATAATCCTAATCAAGCTTTATTTGGTATTATTCAAGGAGGAGCATATGAAGATTTAAGAAAATTTTCTGCTATAGAAACCGTTAAATTGGATTTTGATGGATATAGTATTGGTGGAGTTGCTAACGATGGTGAGTCAAAAGAAGATATGTATAAAGCGATTGACTATTCAACACCATATATGCCAGAAGATAAAGTAAGATATTTAATGGGAGTAGGAGAACCTGTCGATATTATTGAAGGAGTTATTCGCGGTGTTGATATTTTTGATTGTGTTTTACCTACAAGAATTGCTAGACATGGTCAAGCATTCACAAGAAGAGGTAAAATAAATTTAAATAATGCAAAATTTAAAGAGGATTTAACACCGATTGAAGCCGATTGTGATTGCTATACATGCAGAAATTACTCTAGGGCATATATTAGACACTTAATCACCACAGGTGAAACATTAGGTGGCCGATTATTATCTATTCATAATATTAGATTTTTAATTAAACTAACAGAAGAACTAAGAGAAGCAATCAAAAATGATAATATCTTAGAATACAGACAAGAATTTTTAGAACAATACGAAGGTAAACAGGAAAATTAAATACATTCTCCTGTTTTTTTGATATAATTATTTATATAAAAGGAAGAGGTGCATTATGGACCGTATTAAAATTCATGGAATATATAAACATTTTAAAGGAAATTATTATTTAGTTGAAGAAATTGTAAAAAATAGTGAAACTTTGGAAGATATGGTTGTATATAGAAAATTATATGAAGACGGAACTTGCTGGGTAAGACCATTAACTGACTTTTTAGAAGAAGTAGACCATAATAAATATCCAAAAGTAAAACAAAAATATCGTTTTGAATTACAAGAAATAGAAAGTGTTATGGATAAGTTTAATGGTGAATAATATGATTAAATTAGTAAAATTTAAGGATATTACAAAAGAAGAACTAGAAATAATTATTAATAAGCATTACACTCATTGGAAACAATTTAATCCAGTTTTAGATTTAGAAGAAACCATAAATAAATTTAAAAACCAATTTACAAAGGAAGAAGGACTTCCTATTGGTTTTGCTTGCTATAACGATAACATATTGGTTGATTTTTGTACTTTACAAAAAAATAATCTAAAAAACATCCAGAAATTTGTCCTTGGATTTGCAGTGTAATGATTTTTGAACAATATCGTCATCAAGGATATGGTACAAAAATGTTACAAGAAATAGCAAAGAAAACTAAAGAATTAGGCTATAACAAAGTATATTTATGGACAGATCAGGCTCCAGAATTTTATAAAAAGATAGGTTATACATATCTACAACAAGTAGAGAAAAATGAAGGTGGATATGGAGAATTATTTTATAAAGAGGTAGACTAATGGATAGATGTAGTTGGGTAAACTTAAATAATCCCTTATATGTAAATTATCACGATAATGAATGGGGAATACCGGTTTATGAAGATAATAAATTGTTTGAGATGCTACTGTTAGAATCGTTTCAAGCGGGTCTTTCGTGGGAATGTATTTTAAATAAAAGAGAATCATTTAAAGAATCTTTTGATAATTTTGATTATGAAAAAATTAGCAAATATGATGATAATAAGGTAAATAAATTAATAGAAAACAAAAATATTATCAGAAACAGAAGAAAAATCACAGCTGCTATAAAGAATGCCAAAATATTTATGGAAATACAAAAGGAATACAAAAGTTTTTCTAACTACATATGGCATTTTACAAAAGGCAATGTGATATATGAGTATAATAAAACCACTTCTTCATTGTCAGATGAAATATCAAAAGATTTGTACAAACGAGGAATGAGATTTGTTGGAAGTACTATTATTTATTCTTATTTACAAGCAATAGGGGTGATTAATTCTCATGAACCAAACTGCTTTTTACAAAAGGAGGACACATGAAACAAATAATACCTTTAACTTATAATATAAATAAATTAGAACAACAGGCATTAACCGATGGACTAGCTAACTATATACTAGGAAGAAGTTATGATAGTGCCGAAAACGGAGTAGATCAAGATTTAACAAAAGCTGTTTATTGGTATCAAAAAGGGGCCATTCTAGGTGATCCAAGAGCAATTTATGGATTAGGAGCTTGCTATTACTTTGGCGATGGGGTAGAAGAAAATAAAACAAAAGCCCATCAATTATTTATCAAAGCTTATCCAAAATTAAAAGAACTAATAACAGAAGAACAGGATATTCCACAACGACAAGCGTATACTATTTTTTGCTTAGGCGCTTATTATTATTTTGGTTTTGGAAATATCTCAGAAGACAAAACCAAAGCCTTTGAATTAATTACTTCTGCTGCAGAAAAAGGACATATTGCTGCAATCTATGATTTAGGGGCTAATTTTTATTATAATGGAATCGGTGCTGAAAAAGATTGGAACAAAGCAAAATATTATTTAGAATTAGCAGCAGATAGTAATCTTCAACGGGCTAAAAAGAAATTATTAGAGTATAAATGGAAATAAATATGGAAAATAAAATAGCAAATCCAGAAGAATGGGTTTATACAGATGTGTTAAATAAATATTATAATGGAGAGCGGAACGCAAAAACTCAGAAATATTAAGTAAAATAAAAGCAGGTGATAACATGAATTATAGCTATGCAATGGGAGTCAATGACTCTATTAAAGAATTAGAACAAAAAGGTTTTATAATCCAAAAAACAGGCGAAAGTTACAAAGTGTCTTTCTCTAAAGAAAAAGAACAAATTTGGGAGAAATATATTTCTAAAAACTTACAACGAGGTTATTGGAATGAATATTTAAAAGAAAATGAGGTTGTATTTCTATTAAAAGAATAAAAAAATATATTGTAAAAGATTATCAAAATGATGAAGTGCTAAAATTATGTGAAGAATTAGCAGAAACTAAGTTTAAAAGTTTAAAGGATATGCTAAAAGAAAACGAGTTTTATAAAGACAAAATTGAAAGATAAAGAAAGCTGGTGACATCATGAAAGGACAAAATATGTATCTTGCTTATGGCAGTGAGATAGTGTATGATGATGCTGAATTTAATATTGAAGAAAAAGATAAAGTAGGCGTTGTTGGAGTAAATGGCGCAGGGAAAACTACATTATTTAGAATTATTTTAAAAGAAGAACGACTAGACGGTGGGAAAGTAACTACTAATAATAAAAAAATAGGTTATTTACCACAAGAAATTAGTTTTCAAGATAAAGAGATGAATGTCCTTGATTATCTTTATAGTGCTAGACCTATAGAAACGCTAGAAAAAGAATTAAATAGTATATATGAAAAGTTACCAAATGAAGAAGAAAAATCACAAACAAAATTATTAAGAAGAGCTGAACAGATTCAAAATGAGTTGGATAGCTTACATCAATATACTGCAGAAGATGAACTTTTATCTTTAATAGAAAATATGAAAATAGAAAGTGAATTACTAGAGATGAAAGTAGGAGATTTATCCGGTGGTCAAAAATCGAAAGTTGCGTTTGCCAGACTACTTTTTTCTAATTCTGATATTTTACTTTTAGATGAACCAACAAATCATTTGGATATGAAAACCAAAAACTTTGTTACCAACTATTTAAAGAATTATCATGGTATGGTATTGGTTATAAGTCATGATATTGATTTTTTAAATGAAGTAATTACTAAAACAATGTTTATCAATAAAGTAACTCATAAAATAAAAGTTTACAGAGGAAACTATCATGAATTTAAAAGACTTTATGCTAACGAAATGTTAGAGAAAGAATTAAGAATACAGTCACAAGAAAGAGAAATCAAAAAACTAGAAGAAGTAGTAAAAAAAGCGGAACAAGCATCTGCGACAAATCATAAGTTGAAAAAGATGGGGCAGTCACGAAAAAAACTACTAGAAAAAAAATTAGATGAATTAGAAACAAGAGAAGAAAAATACAAAACAGTAACAATGAAAGTAGAGCCACTAGAAAAAAGTGGTAAAATTCCACTAGAAATAGAAAACCTAACTTTCCATTATCCAAATAAAAAAGACCTATATAGAAAACTATCTTTTCAAATGACTAGAGGAGAAAAATTTTTAATTGTAGGAGAAAATGGTGTGGGAAAAACGACACTTTTAAAATTAATTCTAGGTCAATTAAAACCAATTCAAGGAAAAGTAGAATATGGTTATCATGCAAGTATTGCTTACTATGCTCAAGAGTTAGAAATATTAGATAATAATAAAAGTATTTTAGAAAATATTGATAATCCCAACTATAACGACCAAGAATTAAGGACGTTTTTAGGCAACTTTCTATTCTCTAATGATGATGTTTTCAAAAAAGTAAAAGTATTGTCTCCTGGCGAAAAAGCAAGAGTTGCATTATGTAAAATTTTAATTCAAAGAACAAATATTATCATTTTGGATGAACCAACCAATCATTTCGATCCACAAACACAAGCAATTATTGGAGAGAATTTTAAAAATTATACAGGTACCATAATTATGGTTAGTCATAACCCTTCATTCGTAGAACAAATAGGAGTAACAAGAATGCTGGTCTTACCCGAAGGAAAAATTATGGAGTATAGTAAAGAACTATTACATTATTACTATTACTTAAATACAGAATTAGTATAAGGAGGAATCATGGATAAAATAAAAGAGCTAATAATTATCATTTTAGGAGGAATAATTCTTTTAGTAATTCTTTGGTTTTTCTTTTTTATCGCATTACCAGTTATTGCTGTTATAGCACTACTATTATTGATATATTTTGTTATTACTAAAAAAATTTCATTTAAAAAGATAAAAAGAAAAGTAAAAAATAAAAAATCTATGATTAAAGAAGCTATAATAATAGATGAAAAATAAAAATGAAGTTAAAAGATGATACTGTTATAAATCTAGAAAAGAAAACTTGCCCAAATAAAGCATAAGAAAGAAATGCAGAAGACAATTATTAATTATTAATCAGCAGAAGAAAAAGCATTGTATGTAGTAGGAGGAAGTATGTCAAAAAAATTAATAATAGCTACAATTTTAATCATTGTAGGAGAAATCTTATCTTTGATAAGAGTCTCTTTTATAGAAGAAATACGTATGGTTTCTGACTTTATACCAACTATTATTTTAATCATTTCAATTATTTTAGAAATAATAGGAGTTATTTTATTATTGGTGTGTATCGCGAATTACGATATAAAAGAATGAAACTAATACTAAAAATAATACCTAAAATAATAAATGAAACTTTATATCAACAAAATTTATATAACTATGCTAATATATTCTTATAGAGAAGGAGATGTTTATATGAATGTGTTCTCTAGCTGGTTATTTTATGTGATTTTATACTTGTTTTTTTCTGTAGCTTTTAATCAATATTATAAAATTACTACTAAAACAATGGTCAAACCTGGCAGTTTAACTGTTCTCATGCAATTGATGGCTGGTGCATTTTGTTTGCTTTTGGTTCCGTTTTTCAAAATTGAATTTCCTCAAGATATAAAAGTGTATCTGTTTTTAGGAATTGCAATAATATTTTATGCTCTTGATGATAGAATGGGAACCACTGTAAGAAGTGGATTAGAAGCTTCTACGTGTAATGTGATCAAACAATTATCTACTGCATTTATGATTATTTTTGGCTTAATTTTCTTTAAAGAACCGTTCATCTTAAATAAAGTGATTGGAGCCTTTCTAATAGTTATCAGCAATATTTTAGTCTTTTTTGATAGAAAATCATTCAAACTAAATAAATATGTTTATTTAGGAATAATTGCTAATTTATGTTTTACTGTAGCATTATTTATTGATGTAAATCTTTCTGAACAATTTAATCTGCCATTTTATGTTGCTTTAACTTTAATGATACCTGCGTTGTTAATTTTTGTGTTTGAAAGATTAAAACCTAAAGATATCTTTTTAGAATTTAAAAATGGTAATAAGAAAACAATTATTAAAACTTCGTTTTGCTGGAGTATTATGCTATTTTCACAATTAATGGCTTATCAGTTAGGCAAAGCGACAATTGTAGCGCCATTATGTAGTTTAACAGTAATATTAAATGTTATAATTGGTTATTCATTATTACAAGAAAAAGATAATCTATTTAAAAAAATAATAGCTAGTATTTTAATTATAATTAGTGTAATTTTAATTAAAGTTTAGAAAAATAAGAAGAAAGATAGAGGTAAATATGGAAAAAAGTTTATTTGATAATGGTTTTTTTGAGTTTGTACAAAATGAAAAAGAATATTTGATTGATGGAACTAAAAAAGTAGTAAAGAGAAATTTTGTAAGACGTCCGCCTGGTATTCGCGCCTTAATAGTAAATAAAAAAGAAAAAAAGATTTTACTATCAAAAGAATATCGTTACGAATTAGAATCGTGGGATTATCGTCTTCCTGGCGGAAAAGTGTTTGAAAATTTAGCGGATTACAAACAAGCATTAAAACAAAATACAGTTCTAGAACAAGTAGAAAAAACAGTTCCAAAAGAAGTACAAGAAGAAGTAGGGTTACTAATTACTAAACCAAAACTTCTAAAAGTATCTCAAGCAGGAGCGGGTGTTGAATGGGATTTATATTATTATGAAATCACAGACTATAAAACAGATGAAAAAGGTCCTAAATTAGAAGAGGACGAAGTGATAGATGGATATATTTGGAAAAGTTATGACGACATCGTAGAAATGTGTATTAATAAACAGATCCAAGAAGAAAGAACTGTAGGGATGCTCTTAACTTATATTTTAAAAAACAAATAAAAGGAGAACTAATGAAAATAATAACAGTATGTGGAAGTTTAAAGTTCAAAGAAGAAATAATGAACATAGCTTTCCAATTATCAATTAAAGGTAATATAGTATTAACACCTCTATTTCCCTATCGAGAAGAAGATATGAAGTTAACAAAAGAACAAATTAATATGCTAGGAAAAATTCATAAAGAAAAAATAAAATTATCAGATGCTATTGTAATAGTAAATATAGATAACTATATTGGTGAAAGTACTAATAGTGAAATAGAATATGCCAAACTATTGAATAAAGAAATAATATATTATAAAGACCTAATAAAATAATATAATAAAAAAGACCTCATTACATAAGATGTTGTAAGGAGGTTTTTATGTATCCAGAATATAACGTATATAATCAATATTTTAATTCTCAAAACTATAGAGAATATGCAAACAATAATGAAATAATTAGCTTAAATGAAGCAATAGAATTAATCAAAAAATCGGTAGCCGATGAGCGAGAAGATGAAATGTTTTATGGCAATTTGATACTGCAAGCTCCAACAGAAAAAGCTAAACAAATTATTCAAAATATTAAGGAAGATGAGGCAAAACATAATCAAATATTAAGAAACTTATATTATCAATTTACTGGGCAACAAATACCTATAACACCTATACCTAGAAATTTTAATTCGACTAATTATAAAGAAAATTTAGAAAGAGCGTTATTTGGAGAATTAAATGCAGTAGTAAAATATAGAAAGATACTAGGAACAATGCCAAGTGGAAATAGTTATACTTTGGTAATGTCAATTATGACAGACGAATTAAGACATGCAAGTGAATATAACTTTTTAATATCAACAACTAAATAAATATGTAAATAAAAATATATACAAAAAGCTAATAGTAAAGAGTATATATTTTTATTTTTTTGTTATAACTTGACTTAAATAGCCTCATAAATATATGAACGTTTAAGCTCAAAGGAAAATAGTAATGAAATGGAATAGATTAAGTATTTTATATACTTTATTAGCAGATAAAATATGTGTAAATGAAATTAGCAAATTATAAACTAATAAGTAAACGAAAAGTTTAGTTATATTTGATTTATTTTATAAAAAAAATATGGTAGTATTCAAGATGAGGTGAAGTAAAATGAAAAATAAGGGAATTATCATTACAATGGGAATTATTATTGTTGTCTTGATAGGGATTATTATATTCTTATTAATCGGTAAAGATACCCAACAAGGAAAAGATTTAGAAAGTGATGCCATAAAGTTTGCAAAAGAATATACATTGATAGAAAAGGATAATGTCTTTAAGTATGCAAGTATTGATAAAATAATTAATACTTTAGAAACAGGAACAGGAGTAGTATATTTAGGATTTCCAGAATGTCAATGGTGTCAACAATATGTAGTATATCTAAATGAAATTGCAAAAGATAGAAAAATATCTCAAATATATTATTATAATATTAAAGAAGACAGAGAAGAGAATAGTAAAAATTATCAAAAAATTACTAAATTATTAAAAGATTATTTACCAGAAGATGAAGATGGAAACCCTAAAGTATACGTACCAGCAGTTATATTTATGAATAAAGGAACAGTACTAGGATTTGATGATGAAACATCACATGACACGAAAGGTTTTGATAATCCAAGCGAATACTGGACAAAAAGTGAAATTGAAGATTTAAAAGATAGACTAAATTCCTATATTGATAAAGCAAATATGTGCTTTGACTGTAATAGTTAAAAAACAGAAAATATTTCTGTTTTTTTTACGAGCAATGTATTAGACTAAAGCAGGAAAATATGTTATAATACAAGCGTAAAAAAAGGGGACAGATGAGGAGACATTAGCGGCGCTTAAACCTCAGATTCCAAACTACGAAAAAGATGTAAAAGAAATGTGTGATGCTAGTATTTTAGAATTTGTACAAAAAGGATTGTTAATATTGAATGGTTATCAATATTTAACAGACAGTCAATTAGCTGATGCGGCACTAGAAAAAACAGATGAGTCTATCGGAACCTCAATGATTTATATAACAGAGCATTTAGGAGAATTTACAATTGAAAAGGTAATAGGAACATTAGGACTCGAGTCTTTCTTCGAAAAAGATGGCGATACAAAAGGGCAATTGCAAAAGCAAAGGAAACCCATTACAAATTAACCCTAATAAGTATATTTTTGTTATCGAAAAATATTGTGATAAATTAGGTTTATTTTATTATTTTTCTCTGATAGAATGGAGTTAAAAGAATAAAAGTTATAAATACAAAGTTAAAAGAAAAGAGTTGTTTGGATGTCATCTGAAGTAATAAATAAATTTGACTATAATTCCAAAGTGATATTATCATTTTTCTTTATATGTTTAATTATCATTGTGGTAGACAAAATTACAAAAGGTAGGTTAGTAAATAATCTATTTTCAACAGGAAGAAATGATTCTTTATTAAATCCTTTAACTTACTTTAAATTAATATCTCACTCATTAGGCCATAGCAGTTGGGATCACCTATACAATAATTTTTTAAAAATATTATTAATTGGTCCATTAATAGAAGAAAAATATGGTTCTTTGAATCTTTTAATAATGATGATATTAACTTCTTTAGTAATAGGAATCATCAACCGAATATTCACTAAAAATAGAATTCTTGGAGCTAGCGGAATAGCATATATGCTAATAGTATTATGTTCATTTGTAAACATACAAGATGGAAAAATTCCAATTACTGTAGTATTAATTATTTTATTTTTTGTAGTAGATGAAATTATAAATCTTCTAAAGAGGAAGAAAGATGGTATATCCCATCTAGGACATGTAACAGGAGCAATCTGTGGAATACTATTAGGTATACTTGGTATGAATGGAATAAATATAATTAAATAAAAAGCGATTAGAAAAAATCTAGTCACCTTTTTTATTTAAAGTATTTTCTAATTCATCCAAGAATTTAGAGGCTGCTTTAGAAAATAATTGCTGTTTCTTCCACATAATATAAAGGTTTGCTTCAATAGAAGGGGATAAAGGTAAGAAACACAAATTATTATTACCATTAATATCAATTAATTTATCGATTGCAATAGCATATCCCATTCCTTCAGAAACCATAAGACCAGCATTAAAAATCAAACTATAAGTTGCAACTACATGTAAATCTGATAGTGGCTTTCCAAACCATCTCATAAGTAAAGAATCTTCACACAATTGTCGAGATAAAATTAATGGTGCATTTAATAAATCCTCTTTTGTTACATAACCCTTTTTTGCTAAAGAGGAATCTTTTCTTGCTACAATCCCTAAAACTTCTTTCCTGGGTAAAAGTAGATAATTATAGTTAGTTTTATCTATAGGATCAATAAAAATACCAAAATCGATTAAACCACGTTCTAAGTCTTCTAAGACATTCTGCTTATCACCACTAGAAATATGAAAACAAATATTGGGATATGTATGCTGAACATTCATCATCATTTGAATGATAGTTCGTAATCCTTCAGTTTCTGCACATCCAATTGCAATATCTCCTCCAATAAGAGTATCAGAATATTTAATGTCAGCGATAGTTTTATCAGATAAAGAAACAATTTCTTCGGCACGTTTACGTAGTAAAAGACCATCTTCTGTTAAGGTAATGTTTTTATTACCACGAATAAATAGTTGTTTTCCCAATTCTTCTTCTAATTCCTTTAGTTGGCGTGATAAAGTTGGCTGCGTAATGTGTAAAGACATAGCTGCGTTAGTGATATTTTTTTCTCTCGCAACAGCTAAAAAATACTTTAAAACTCGAATTTCCATAACATCACCACTTTTATTATAACATACTATTATGCTTAAAAAGCATAACAAAACATACAATATAAGTATTTGTTATTATTAATAAATAACTTTATAATTAAGTTAAAAATAATATTAATTTAAAAGGATAAAAATGAAAAAGATAATAATTATATTAATAACAGTAATATTAATAATTAGCTATATTATCATAATAAAGAAAGATAATTTGAATGTAAACAAAGGGCGTGATAATAATATGTCGGAATGTGTGACAGCAACAATTAATGATAAAGAATTTAATATAATATTAGAAGATAATAAAACAGTAAAACAACTGATGAAAATGTTACCTCTAGAAGTACTTATGAATGAATTAAATGGAAATGAAAAATATTACTATTTAGAAAAAACACTTCCAACAGATTCTAAAAGAGTAGAAAAAATACAAACTGGAGATGTTATGTTATTTGGAAATAATTGTTTGGTCATATTTTATGAATCATTCAAAACTTCCTATTCATATACAAGAATAGGAAAGGTAGAAAATATAAAAGATTTAAAAGATACTCTAGGAAAAGATGATATTATAGTAAAACTAGAAAGAAATGAAAAATAAAATGAAAGAAGAAAAATTAACATTAACAAACGAATGGGATAAGACTTTTCCTAAAAGTAAGAAAGTAAATCACAGAAAAATAACCTTTCATAACCGTTATGGAATTACATTAGTAGCTGACTTATATGAACCAAAAGATTATATAGGAAAATTAAGTGCCATTGCTATTGCCGGACCTTTTGGAGCAGTAAAAGAACAATCATCAGGGCTATACGCTCAAGAACTAGCAGAGAGAGGTTTTTTGACAATAGCTTTTGATCCATCTTTTACTGGTGAAAGTAGCGGATATCCAAGATATATGGCATCCCCAGATATTAATACAGAAGATTTTCAGGCCGCAGTAGATTTTTTGTCAGTGCAAGAAAATGTAGATTCTGAAAAAATAGGAATTCTTGGAATTTGTGGTTGGGGAGGTCTAGCATTAAATACTGCTGCACTAGATACTAGAATCAAAGCAACAGTTGTATCAACAATGTATGATATGAGTCGTATAACTGCAAAGGGATATTTTGATAAGCAGGATTCTGAAGAAGAAAGATATAATCAAAAAGTAGCTTTAAATATTCAAAGAATTGAAGATTATAAAACAAGTGAATATAAATTAGGTGGTGGAGTTGTGGATCCATTACCAGAAGATGCTCCATCTTTTGTTAAAGATTATTATGATTATTATAAAACAAAAAGGGGTTATCATAAGCGTAGCTTAAATTCAAATGGAGGTTGGAATGTAGCGGGAACTATGTCATTTCTAAATCAGCCAATTTTATGTTACTCAAACGAAATCAGAAATGCAGTGTTAATAATCCATGGAGAAAAAGCTCATTCGTTATACATGGGACAAGATGCATACAACAATATGATAAAAGATAGTAAATATATAGATAATAAAGAACTAATGATAATTCCTAATGCTGTTCATACAGACTTATATGATAACAAAGACAAAATTCCATTCAAAAAAATTGAAACATTTTTTAAAGAATATTTAAAATAAAATAGTAAACACAATACGCTTACTATTTTTTTTATTAAATTTAAGTTATAATAAAAATATAAATAACAAGTTATAAAGGTGATAAAATGTATAGAAGTACCATAACTTCACCAATAGGAAAGCTTACTTTAATAAGTGATGGAGAATATTTAAATGGTTTATTCATAGAAAATCAAAAATATTTTTTAGAAAATATTCGAAGTGAATTAATAGAAAAAGATAATCTTGATATTTTTATTAAAACAAAAAAATGGATAGATGAATATTTTTCAGGGAAAAATCCTGAACCATCCAATTTAAAATTAAAACCAAAGGGAACATTGTTCCAGGAAACAGTTTGGCAAGAACTTTTAAATATTCCTTATGGAAAAACTACTACGTATAAAGAATTAGGAAAGATTGTTGCAAACAAGTTAAATAGAAAGAATTCAGCAGCTCAAGCAATTGGTAATGCAGTGAGTCATAATCCTATTTCAATTATTATTCCTTGTCATAGAGTAATTGGAACTAATGGAAATCTAACTGGATATGCTGGAGGTTTAGATAAAAAAGAGTATCTGTTAAAATTAGAAAAAAATAAACGAGAAGTCTGTATGATTGATAAAGTAGGAGGAGTAATTTTACAAGATAAAAAAATATTAGTTCAACGAAAGAAAAACAATCGTGAAGAATGTATTATTCCTGGAGGAAAAAGAGAAGGAAATGAAACTGATTTTGAAACATTAAAAAGAGAATTAGAAGAAGAATTAGATATTTTGCTAGAAGATAGTGAATATTTAGGAACTTATTACGATGTAGCAGTGTTTTCTAATAAACCAATTAAAGTAGCAACATATTTAACTAGAATTAGTGGCAAGATAAAATGTAAAAATGAAATCAAAGAAACAATTTGGGTAGATAGAAACTATAAAAAACAAGGAATTAAACTAGGTAGTATTTTAGAAAAATACGTAATACCAGAATTAATAAAAAGAGATTTAATGTAAGAAGGAGTAAAAAATGAATAATAAAAAAATAATGCTATTAGTAATATTATTTATCATTGGATTGGCTTTATCAGTCAGCGGAATATTTTTGATTTTGTTAAGTGACACAGGAAATAAAATATCAATGAATAAATTTGTAAAAACAGTAGAAAAGAGTGGCTGTAAAATAAATGATAAACAAGAAAATTTAACAGGAAACATTAAAAACCAAGCCATCAGTATGGACTATGGTTGTCCATATTATGTTTCATATATAGAATTTGATAATGATAGTTATCAGAAAGAATACATAGAAACAAATATAAATAAAATAAAATCAAGTAACGGAAACTCTACTACAACAGTAAGTATTAATGTAAATGATTATATATATTATACTTCTCTAGGTAAGAATTATGATGTAGTTTTGCAAAAAGGAAATATGGTTATTTTAGGTATGGCACCAAAGAATAATAAAGATAAATTAAATGGATTAATAGATGAATTAGATATTAAAGCACAAATATCACTAGAATATGCTTGGGTATCAATATTAGGATTAATCATATTAATGATATCAGTTATTACAATAGTAATAGACTTAGTAAAGCATCAAAAAAAGAAGATAGCACAATAAAAAGGTCATAAGACCTTTTTTAGTTTGCAAATTTAATAACCAATATATTATCCACTATCATACTATTAGGATAAGACTTCATCTTCTTGAATTTAGAACTATTTAATATCTGATTATACTGTTCTTCATTTACAAAAGAAATAGAATAACCAACATAATATTTCATAAATCTTTCCCAGCCATTTTTTAGGTTAGAATATTCTTCCCAAAACAAAGGGTAGTTGCTAATAAAACCATAAGTAAGAGAACTAATATCCGAATTGTTTTCTTGAATATTTCCAACAATCATTAATTGACTACAGTGAGATTCAATCATTTCATCCTTAATATCACTAGCAACTTCGTAAGTTTTACGATAAGTATTATCTAAAGTTTGGTATGTTGCCTGATCTTGAATAATATATCCACGAACGATAAAGATAAGTATAATACAACCTAAAACAGTTAATATTTTATGATTATTTATAAGATAACCAAAGAAAATAATAAATAATAAATAACCACTACTCATTAATAACTGTAATGAAGTATCAGGAAGAATAATACTAATAACATTAACACAAAGAGGTAAGCAAATAAGTAATAAAGCTAACAGTAAATTATGTTTCCATGATAGTTTATTCTTTATTGCAGAAAGAATAATACTTATTAAACTAATTCCTAAAAAGAAAATATTATAAATATTAATTGATAAATTACTATTATTAACTATCTTATCTGAAAAATAGTATTGATAAAAACTTAAATAACAATCGATTATTCTTTTTGGTATATCAAATATAGTAGAAAGACTAAAAGAATTAGCCCCGCGATAACTACTCATATCAACCTGAAAGATAAGTAGCGAAATCTTCATAAGAATAAAATAAAGAATAGTTCCTAAAAGAGCAACTAATAAAGAATTTAACAAATCTTTCCATGAAAAAGTATGATCAAAAATTCTCTTTATGGAGTATAAAACAATTAAAGTAACAGGAACCGCAAGATATGCTTGATATAAACTTAAAGAAGTGCAAATAAGAAAAATAGGAAGAAGATATTTAATAATCTTATTCTTACTTTTAACTAGTAAATAAATACTTAATACACCACATAAGAAAGCAAAAGAATAAGGCAGTGAACAATAATGAAAAAGTAAAGTAGCAGAGACGATAGGACTACTACTGATTACTAATAAACTAATGGCTTGTATAACTTTATTTTTAATATTAAATAAATCTAGAAGTAAAATACTACTAATTCCAAACAACACAATCGAAAGAAAAATTTCTAACTCTTTAAATACCATAAACCCTTTTAAAAGTCCCAAAATATATAAACCGAATCTCCCTAAAGAAATTTCCCAACTATAGCCATCATAATAATTAGCATTTAATAAAACATCAGCCGTTAAAATATCTTTTGTAAATAATGCCAGATGAATTAATATACTAGAAATAATAAATAATAAAAGCATAAATCTATATTTTTCTATAAAACTATTTAATTTTTTCATATTATCACCATCAACATTTTAACATAACTGATAAATATTATACAAATTATGGTATAATCAAAAGAGAAAATATAGAAGGAGTAAGTATGAAAGAAATATTAAAGATTAGTCATTTAACAAAATATTATGACAAGACTCTAGCTGTAAATGATTTATCTTTATCGCTAGAAGAAGGAGAAATATTTGGTTTTATTGGACCAAATGGTGCAGGTAAATCAACAACTATTCGAGCAATTATGAATTTAATTACGAAGACTAAAGGTAAAATCTATTTAAATGGAGAACTACTAGATAAAAATAATATAAATCAAAAAGAATTAATTGGTTATCTGCCTAGCGAAGTACATTTGTATGATGATTTAACTGTGAAAGAAATGTTAGATTATCATGAATCATTCTATAAGAAAAATCTTACTAAACGAAGAACAGAGTTAGTAACTAGATTACAAATTGATGAAACTAAAAAAATAGAAGATTTATCACTTGGTAATTTAAAAAAAGTAGGGATTGTTTTAGCCATAATGCACGAACCAAAATTATTAATACTGGATGAGCCAACAAGCGGACTAGATCCAGTGATTCAAGAAGAGTTCTATAACTTATTAAAAGAAGAAAAAAAGAAAAAAACTACCATTTTTTATTCTACTCATATCTTAAGTGAAATATCCAAAATATGTGACCGTGTAGGCATGATAAAAAATGGAACTCTAATAAAAATAGAAGAAGTTTCTGAACTTCCAAAAAAAGAATTATCTTTTATTACCATTACTTCATCAAATATAGATCAAATTATAGAAGAATTAAAGATTAAACCAATATTAAAAACCAAAGATACTATAAAGTTTAAAAATATAATAGAAATAAATGAATTATTAAAAATTCTTTCTAAAATAAAGATAGACAAACTTTTAATAGAACCAGCAAACATAGAAGATATATTTTTGCATTATTATAAGTAGGTGATAAAATGTTAAAAAGAGAGTTAAAAGTAAATTTTAAAAGTTTTATAATCTGGTTATTAATATTAATAAGTTTATTTTTAGTTATATTTTTAATTTATCCTTCTATTGTAAATGGAGATACTATGAAGTCTTTAGATGAATTAATGAAAATTTTCCCTAAAGAAATATTAGCAGCTTTTAATATGGATATATCATCTATTAGTAGTGCTTTTGGTTGGTATAAAACAGAGGGTTTTGTTTTTATTTTATTAGTGACAGCTTGTTACAGTGGGATATTAGGATCTAATATCTTACTAAAAGAAGAAAATGATAAAACTATCGAATATTTAAATTCGCTACCAGTAAGTAGAGAAAAAATAGTAATAACAAAAATGATTAGTGGACTGATCTATATAATTCTTTTAATATTAGGAATAGGTTTATTTAATTATATTGGTTTAACAATAAGTGGAGATATTGATAATAAATTATTTATTTTGTTAAGTATAATACCATTATTTCCATCTCTTGTTGTATATTTTCTATGTTTTGCCTTATCAACATTTGCTAAAAAAACAAGAAAAATGTTAGGACCAACATTTGCTATTGTATTTATAAGCTACATACTATATATGTTTTCTAGTATTGCAGAAGAAGTTGAATTTCTAAAGTATTTTTCTATTTTCACTTTAGCAGATAGTCGTAATGTCATACAGTATATAAAAATAGAACCAATTACAGTAGTTATAACAACATTGTTATTGATTGTGTTAATAGTAATATCTATTATTAGATATCATAAAAAAGAATTAATATAAAAAGAAATCATAGGTACCTGATATGATTTCTTTTTTTGTCTATTTATATAATATGATAGGAGGTGAAATATGTTAAAAGGAATTGATATTTCTAGATATCAAAATGGAATAAATATTAGTAATTTGGATATAGATTTTGTAATAGTAAAAATAACTGAAGGAGTTGGTTATTCTGACCCTAATTATCAAGAATTTTTAAATCAAGCACTTAAAAGTAATAAAAAAATAGGACTATATCATTATGCAAGACCGGATTTAAATAATACCCCAGAAGATGAGGCTACATGGTTTGTATCAAAAGTGAAAGATTACATCAAACAAGCAATATTAGTACTAGATTGGGAAGTAGATACCAATAGAACAGACTGGGCATATAATTTTTTAAAAACTGTATATGAAAAAACGGGAGTGAGACCAATTATTTATATGAGTGCTTATCCTGCTAATACGTATGATTGGTCTAGAGTAGTAAATGGGAATTTTGGACTTTGGATAGCTAGCTATGGTGCCAATACAGGAGCTGCCGGAACACCACCAGTTAATAAATACTGGCCGTTCTATATTTTATGGCAATATACTTCAAAAGGTTATATTAATGGTTATTCGAAAAACTTAGACTTAAATTATTTTTATGGAGATAAAACCACCTGGGATAAATACGCAAATCCAACTGGTGAAGCCACAAATCCAACCCCTTCGAAAAAATATGAAGTAGGAGATGTAGTGAATTTCAACTATTTATATAAAAATAGCTACGCTCAAGGAAAAGTATCTTCTCTAATACATAGTGGAACGATAACTAAGATTATAAATGATAGACCAGCACCTTATTTAATAAATAGAGGAACTGGTTGGCTTTCTGATGATTTAATTCTATCTGCAACCACAAATGAGTTTACAATAGGAACAAAAGTAAAAACAATAAAAAAAGGAAATGCTTCATCAGATGGAACTAGTAATACAGCCAAAAAAGGAATTATAGGAACTATTACTAGGATAATACCTAATGCTCAATATCCATATTTAGTATCAACAACTGTACCAATAGGATGGTATAAACAAGACTCTTTAGAAAAATTATAAAATAAAACTTAATAGTATATCTATTGTTTTTACATTTTTTAATTTCAATAAGCCTATACGTTATAGGCTTTTTTATTTATAAGGAAAGTGCGTCTGAGCTTATAAGAAAAAAATGTGATAGCTATTAAATTATCACACTATGA
>CALVYB010000022.1 GCA_944371955.1 uncultured Bacilli bacterium | reverse complement strand
TAAATGACTTTTAGTCGATATGTACCTGCTTTTAGCAGTGAAAACAAGCCCTACACTTTCAGTGTAGGGTGGTTGACGAAATTCAAAAGAAGTTTATTGGGCAAGAAATGACTGCTGAAGCATTATTTTATAATATAGTTAATAATCAACAGTTAGCAGAAATGGAAGATATCCCCGATGATCAAAGATCAATTATATTTATAGATGGACCAACAGGAACAGGAAAAACTGCAATTACAAGAGAAATTACTGAAAAATTAGGAATACCTTTCACAGCTTCTTCTGTAACAAATTATTCATCTACTGGTTATGTTGGTGGAAATATTACGGATGTTTTAAAAGAACTTTATAGAAAAGCAGATGGTGATATAGAAAAAGCTCAAAGAGGGATTATTGTTTTTGATGAATTTGATAAAATTGCCTACTCTAGAAGTGGTGGATTAGAAATGAAAAAAGCAGTTCAACAACAATTATTAGATTTTTTGGGTGGCGGGAAATATAATGTTCGTATTGGGAATAGTATCTTTGATATGAGAGAAATTGAATTTGATACATCCAAATTAACCTTTGTATGTCTTGGTGCATTAACAAATTTGCGCTCAAAGAAAACGGAAACAAGACAAACCATGGGATTTGTTCAACAGAAACAATTTACTGAAGAACAAGCTTACAGCATTACTCCACAAGACTTAATGAGTATCGGATTAGAAAAAGAGCTTGTTGGTAGATTTAATACATATCTACACACTGATGATTATAGTAAAGAAACTTTAGAAAAGATATTAAGAGAATCTACAATCAGTCCATTAATTGGCTTCAAAAAATGGATAGAAGCCCGAGGAAAACAATTAGTAATTGATGATGATATTTATAGTTTAATTGCTGAACAAGCATACGAATTAAATACAGGTGCTAGAAGTTTACAAACGGTTATGAATAATATCAGAACTCCTTTTATTAAAGAAGTATTGAGGGGTACAAGGGATACAATTTATTTGGATTCAGAAGTAGTTATTAACTCTAACAGTCAAGCCATGAACAGAAAAGGGAGAGGTTAGTATGAATTTTGAATATAATGGTAATTTATTAGAGGAAGATAGGATTAATCTTGTTGCAAATGAAATAGTTAATAAATATTCACAAATTAGTTTTGAAAAAGCAAAGGAAGCTGCAATGCTAGAAGGTAAAATCTCTGATTATAAAACCGCTAATGACGAACTTAATAGATTATATAATATTATGTTAGTTAATAGTGATAATAAAGAAATAGTAGCAATAGTTTATAAAGATTTTCTAGAAGTATTAAAAAATACCAATATTGAAGACATAAATAACTATATAAATTTAGTTAATGGAATAAATTCTTATCTCCAAAATTACACCGAATTTCCTTTTTTGAATGATTATTAGTAAAAGATTAAAAATCAAGAATATACTCATATAACATATCGCACTTTTATAATAATTTAAATAATAACAATAATTATCTAAATAAAATAATTGCTCAAATATGGTATAATGAATATAGTTAATTACTTAAGGAGATAGTAAGAAAAGAATAGATAAAATATTTTATAAAAAACTAAACAACAAATTAAAATAAATGATAATGATACTTTAGGAGCTGTTGCAGTAAAGTTAGCGTAGTCGAATGTTCTACATATATCAAAAGATGCCAACCATAATTCTTAAGGGAAATCTAGAGTTGGTATAGATATGTGTTAATTATTTTTAATATAATCATAGAAATTAATGTGATAGTTGCATTGTTTAAAATTATTGGAATGAATTTAGTTTAAATATATAAATATGTGGAGGGATGACTATGAGTATTAAATTATTCAAACAAAATATTAATAAAAAAAATAAGGATATAGCAGGAGGGCCTTATACAGTACAAATGCTTTTTAAAAATCCTGTAGATATGCCAAGTAAAGATCAAATGATTTCAGTTATGAAAAAGCATATTGGATCAGTAGAATGTTTTTGTTATGATGAAAAAGTAGCAAGTTTTGGTTTATTAGAAAAAACAGTTGAATTTCAAGATGGTAAATTTCCCGTTCAACTTATGATAATGGGCTGTAATTCTTTCGAAGGTGAAGGAATAGACGATTTTATCATGAGTCAAATGTGGGATTGCCAAGAAGAAAAAGAAAGAATTTTTGAAGAATGTAAATTTATGGTAGTTGCAACTGATATGGTGCTACCAGTTTAAATCCGATAGAGCGAGCAAATTTAGACGCTGATTTTGTAGATGCTTTAGCAGAATTATATCCAACATGTGAAGCTTTCTATTTTCAAAACTGCGGAAAATTATGGCTTGCAAAAGACGTTAGAACACACCAAAGTGAGGGTGTAGAACGTTTTTTGCGTTTTGGTGTAAATGTTCGCTTTTTTAATATTCAGGGAACAAATGATATGCTAATAGATACAGTAGGAATGAATACTTTATTATTAAACGATCTTCAATACCATTTTCACGATATAGATCCAAACTTAATTGTTAATCATGCTTATAGTTTAGTTTTATACATCTTACAAAATGGTAAAACAATTGAAAAGAATGATAAAATTGTTTGTTCAATAGATGATAATGGAACCGAAGATATTCAATGTAAATGGCGTTATGAAGATGCCCTTATTCAACCAAAAAGGGTGGTATTAGATATTAATTTAGGAAAATATGCCTCAGGTAATAGAAAATAAATTTATTTAAATGATTATAAAAAAGTTAAATAAAAAAAGAATGCTATCGCCAATTTCATTGCTATCGCAACCAAAATTGTCACACATTCTTATATGAAAAATAGTCTAATACCTAATCTAGTGAAAAGGTAAAAGACTATTTTTTCTTTGTATTATTTATTATCTTTTAATAATTTGGCTGTACCTTTTTCATCTTGCTTCTGAATTCTTATTTACTATTATTGATTTCTTCAAAAAAATTCAAATCATTAAAATTAATCTTTATCCATTCTTTATTATAGAATTTATTATTTTTTGAATATGTTTTTGAAAATTTGATACAAGAAGTATCACTTGAGCATGTATTAAAGTAAAAGGCACAGTAATGTAACATTAAATAAATAAGTGGTAATGCTAGATATCTATAGTTATCTAAAATATATCCTTTTGTTTGTATTTCGATATTTTTACTAGTATTAACTATTTCGGCAATTTGTTTATCATTATCATAAATCATATAATGTGCAATAAACCCATTACCAACATCATACACATTATATATTTTACTTTCATATTCTAGGGTAAAATATTTAAAAAATAACCCTTTTTTAACTTTTTTAATATTTATATTATCAAAATTAAATTCTTGTCCTTGTTCATCCTTCAAGGTAAACTTATTTAAAATTTGATACTTTTTGATTTTTAGGCAGTCTAAATCTCCAGTAGCAATATACTTTTTCTGCTGATTGACATATACTTCGAAATATAAATTATTTTTGTTTTTTAAACCAATAATCATATTTTACTTATTCCTTTCTATATTGAAAATAGTATTCAAACAACAACAAATATTTTTTTAATCAACAACCATTTATAATGTATTTTATTATATTTAGACGGTTCATACTAGATTATTAAATTTTTAACAAAAAGGATAAAAATAATATTTATTTTCTATCAGCAAAGTAATTGGCCCAATAAGGATTTTCCTTATCAAAAATTTTTTGTTCTTCTGACGTCAAATTGTATGGGTAATCTTTAAATAAATTATAGTATTTTTTCTTATCAAAAGTAAAAACATGCTCTCCGAATTGATCTCTATTATTAACCCACCATATTTGATCATTGCTATTTTTCTTGTATAATTTGTTTGTCAAATTATTTTCTTCAACATTAGCATGTTTATTTACAAAAAATTGTTCTTTAAAATTAGGATTTTGAAATTTCATTTCATTATTACATTTAGGACATTTAACCACTTTAATTTTTTCATCTAGATTCCAATCTAAATTAAAATCATAGCCACATAAACATTTTTCAGTTATAGACATATAATCACTCCATTCAGCAATATCTTAACACAGATTATATTAGATTTTATAAATTAATGTTAAATTATACAAATTTGTTAATCAAAGTGTAAAATTAGTGATTATTTAAGTTTTGTTATATTATAATCACGAGAAAAAGAAGTCAAATAAGCAAAATAGAAGATTATTATAAGAATAGTAATTTTGATAAAGATGACACTTATATATAGGAACAGATGCTGTCAAAGAAGATAAGTGATTGAAGTATGTAAATAGTAATAAATATTACTCTCAATATGATTCAGAATTATAGAGAAATGTGATAGAATGAAAAAAAGGAGACTATGATAGATAAAATAAAAATTTCTCATAACAAAAAATAACGCACTACGCGGTCATCAGAACTGAAAACAATATTTAAAAGGGATACAAATGGTTAGATTATTTAAAAATAATTATAAAAAGGAGATTATCAATGAAAATAATATATTTTATGAGGCATTCAGAACCACTAAAATCAATTAATATAAATAATTTTGATTCCTTACAAATTCAAAATGAAAAATGGCCTTTAACACTAGAAGGAGAAAAGTTAGCAAAAGAAAAAAGTTTGTTAGCAGAGTTGAGCGATTTTGATGTAGTTATTTCATCTAATTATGTTAGGGCACTGGCAACAGCTAAATATTTTATGAAAGATGAAATCTATATTGACGAGAGATTTGGTGAAAGAAAATTTGGAATAAATAGTTGGGATGAAAAACCAAAAGATTTTGAGGCAAAACAATTTAATGATTTTAATTATAAAATGCCAAATGGTGAATCTTTAAATGAAGTTATTTATAGGGAGAGCGAAGCTTTAACTGAGGTTCTAAATAAGTTTTCTGATAAAAAAATATTAATAGTTGGTCACTCTACAGCCTTAGCCAGCTTATTTAGTAAATGGTGTGAAATTGGTTATACTGATAACTATAAGTTTAAAGGAAAAGTTTTCTTTAATGGTATATGGAATTATTGTGAAACTTTTAAGTTAACTTTTGATGATAACAATGAACTAGTTAACATAGAAAATATCAAAAATAACTAATATAGGAAATAAAAAGAAGGTTTAATAATTTTTATTATGATATTTATAATATAGAGTATTTAGAAAAAGAGGTTATAGTTTTTTAGTTAGGTGTTCAGCAATTATAACTAATAAAGGAAAAACAAAATTAATTCTTTTCCGGGCGTCGAAAGAGTTTTTTGATGTTACCAGGAGGTAGAGTGAACTATTCAGAAAGTAGCAAAGATGCTATTAAAAGAGAAATATTAAAGGGACTGGAAATCAATTCTGAATATAACTTAATATGCATAGAAGAAAATTTTTTGTTAAATAAAAAAACTCTAAAATATAAAATATATTTATCATACTGAAATTAATAATATAGAGGATGTTAAAGTATTAGAAGGAAAAGGACAATTATATAAAATGACGAGAGAAAAGTGGAACTATTATGAGTAAATATGTAAAAGTAATGTATGGAACAACAAGTGGAGCAAATAGCAATTTTGAATACAAATTAAACCAAATAAATGTCAGTAATAATTGGAATCCAAATGCAGATAACCCAAAAGATTTTGGAGGATTTAATTATTGCACTGAAGAATGTATTTTAAGGTGATTACATAGAGGAGATACAATCTATGATGTAGAAATACCAGACGATGCAGAAATTGTTAAATTAGAGGGTGCTACTGTAGTTTATAGAGCTAACAAGATTATTATCAAGAACCCAAGAAAAGTTGATGATGAATTAGCCCTTCATTTTTATCAGATATCCAAAATACCAGAAAAATCATATTACAAAGCTTTAGCAGCTGTAACTATAATGAATTACCAAAAGACAGCATTGCAGATTTTAAAGGATAAGGTTAGCCGAGAAAATATTGATTTAGTATTAGAAGAATGGAATAATTTTATTGAGCACGGAGATAAAAAAGACAGAAGTAATTTAACCGGTTTAGTAAAAGAGATTAATGACAAATTATACAAAATTAAAGCTTCCAAATAATCAGACTAAAGAATAAAAATCAGTCTATTATAGTTTATCACTATAATTAATGTGATAATAAAATAAAAACAAAGCGATATAATATAGTTAAAATATTAATTATTAAATATCGCTTTTTGTGTGCAAAATTAATTATGGTACCACTTCTAACATTAAAATTAGATAAAACTTGACTTTACATTAAACAATGATAGAATAAAAAACATCAATTTCAAGAATAAAAAACGTTAAATTATAAGGAGAAAACATAATGGATTTATCAAAAATGACAAGAGCAGAACTAGAAAATTATGTAAGTAAAATGACAAGCGACGAATTATATAAGTGTATAAGAAGTAATGATACAGATACAAGATTAATGCGTGAAATTGCAACTGGTGTTACGTATTATTGTGATGTTTTTTTTGAACTATTATCTACAATAAACCTACCTCCAATTAATGAGTTATTAGAAGATTCAAGTATTTCACCAAAATTTCTAGAATGTGTAGCAGATACATTATATTCTAGTGCAGATGATTCAATTTGTCTTGTACCTCTAAAAAAAGTCTTTGAGCATCCGTCAACAACTCAAGAAATGTTAAGAAAAGCATGTGATCGAGGATTTGAGACATACGTTATAGATAAACTTAATATAAACGACCCATTAAATAGAGAAAAATTAAAAGAAATTAAAAATAATAGTAATGTTGACGAGGATATTAGAATACGAGCTTACCAAAGACTTAAAGAAGATTCTAGTGTAAAGAAAAAACTCGCAGTAGTTATAATACAGATGGATTCATTAATGCAAGATTTTATTATGTATAGAGATATGAGTAATAAATCATTGTCTGACTGTAAGATAACAGGGGAGCTTCTGCAAAAATTATCTTTATTATATGATGAAATGACTCGATTCAGGAAACAAATAGGTGCAGAAAAATTGATATTTATTCCTATCGTTAGTAAAGTATATGACCATGACAGAAGCGCATTAGAAAGTCTGGCTTACACAGGCCCACATACATGGTTTCCGGGTGACCCTGATGAAACAATGAGAGAGAAAAGGAATGCAGATATAAGTCCCATTTATGGAAGTTCTGTGAATGCTGCAATATTATTGTCAAAAGATTACGTTTTGTTTGATAAAAATTTAGAATTTTGCAACTGGTTTTATTCTTGTATAGCAAAAATAATAGCTGGTGATTATCCAGATAATAAAGGCAATGGTAATATAGTTTTTGATACTGGTTTTTATAGTGATGGTTATATAAATGTAGAAAGATTAAATGAAGGAGGAAGCTTTAATATTACCAAAAACTATATTAGGGAAAACTTTATGAGATATGGTATGAGAGATAGAATAGTAAGTTATATAGATGAATTAACTATGGATTATGTCGTACCAGTAGTGATTGTTGAAACTATAGACGACAATATATCTACTTTTCAATTAGGGCTTATTGAACGCTTAAAAGATACAGAAATATTTCCTAGTACCATAAAACCAGAGAATGATTTCCAATTACCAGTAACAGATAGCGAAGTATCAGATGGAGACAATTCTTCTATTAAAATATTTCCAGATGGTACATTTTCTGTTAGTGTTGCAGAAAATGGATATGAAGGGATTATCCAGTGCTTTCAATGTTATTTAAATTATGTTAAAAATCCTGACAAAACACAAGGTAAAACTTTTCGTAAGATTCCACAAAATAATTGATCAAACATTTATTAAAACGACAAGTAACTAGCTTTTATTCGCTAAAAAAATATGATAACAAAAAAAGACGATTATAACTTTATATCATAACCGCCTTAATTTTATTTATGTTTACAAAATGGTGCTTGACCTGATTTTTGTCCCTCGCTAGCAAAGGTACGTATACTTTCTTGATCTGTAAAAAAGTACATTTTGCCCACCACTGTTTTTCTAATTAAGTCTAACCATCGATCATCATTTGAAATTAGAGAGCGAGCAAGTCGTGAAATTAGAATTGAATCGCTATCACCAATTTCACGTATATTTCTTCCTATCGTATCCGAGTCATTGTGGATAAATCCACATGCATCAGAACACGCTAAAAGCAATTCTAACGCTTGAAAATCTTCAATGCTTTGAAGACGATTCCAAACCGTACCATCTCTAGAAGTGGTTAATTTTGATAAACTTATCATTGGAGATTGATCAATGCCTAATTGTGTTAAAATAGTTGCTATATCAGGTTTAGCCTCACTTAATTTTCTTTAATCAAAAGCAATATTCATGCCTGTTAAAATGCCGTGACCAACTACGAAAAAATTATCAGGACTTCCTGCAAACAAATCTGTAATATTATCTTTCATATCTTTAGAGTTTAAATTATCTTTCATATTATTAAAATTTGCCATATAAAAGCATAATTTCAGCTGAGTAAGAGCAAAGAAAAAATTAATCTTTTACTTTGCTAATTCTAAAGAATAATATTTACCTTTAAATAACGATGATTTTTCAGTAGCAAAATATGTTTTGGAAGTACCAAATTCATATCTGGCTTTATCTGTATATTCGCCATTTTGATAATAATAATAACCATATTCGTTACAAGATACATCTTCAGAATTTAAAATATTAACATCACCATTTATAGTTACATCATAATAAATTGTTACTAGATGATCATATTTATTATCCTTGAAATATTGTTTATCTTCATATTTAATTGCAATCATTTTTGAATTTTTATCTTTATAGATATGATATGTTGATTTTTGACACCACTCAGCACTCCAAACTCCATAGGTTTCAATATCAACTTCTTCCATACTATCTGATATTATTTTTTCTTTTTTTAGAGCAAGAAAAATTTTTGCTCTATCTTCTTTATTACTTTCACACCCACATAAACATAATATACATATTAACAAACTAAAAACACATATCACTTTTTTCATAAAATCACCTTTCTAATAAGCATTACTAAGTACACTTTTTATAAAACCTCTCTTTTTCACAACAATTTTATCATTAATTATTTTTAATTTTATTCTTTTTATATACATATACACAAATTTACAAATCAAAAATGTAAATTTGTGTATAATTGAATTGATAAATAGTAATAAAATCACTAGATGTATTTAATTATGAATCAGTTTAATCCCCCCAAAAAAAATTAAATAGTTTTAAGTTTTAATTTATTCAAATATGAGTTATAATTTCTATATATTGAATTATTAACACAGGTATATGGATAGAATGAAAGTAGTGAATGGTATGGCAATAGATTCTCATCTGCATGTTAATACATTGGTTTCTCCAAACCCGCAAGAATGTATAGGAGAAATAAACAAAAACCCAAACATAAGAAATGTAATAAATGTTGGATTGGATATTGCAACCTCTAAAGAGTCTATTTTAATTTCAAATAATAATCCTAAATTTTATTCTTCTGTAGGAATATATCCATTATATACAGAATCACAAGATTTAGATAGTTTATATGAATTAGCAGATAATGAGAGAGTTGTTGCGATCGGGGAGATTGGTTTAGATAGTTTAAAATCTAATTTTGACGAGCAAAAAAATATTTAATTAGGCAAATTATGATAGCAAATGAACTACACTTACCAGTAATCATCCATTCTAATAATTCAAATAAATTAGTAGTAGAAATATTTGAAAGATATGTTAAACCGCAATACGGTTGTGTTTTTCACTGCTTTCAACCAGACGTAGATATTTTAAAATATTTAATAGAAAATGGATATTATATTTCTTTTGCTGGAAGAATAACTTACAAGAATGCTAAAAAATCAATCGAAGTCGCAAAATTAGTTCCAAATGATTTATTTTTAGTTGAAACGGATAGTCCTTATATTTCTCCAGAACCATATAGAGACAGAATAAATACTTCAGCAAATATTGAATATATAATTCGTAAATTAGCCGAAGTTAAAAGAATGAGTTATGAAGAAGTAGAAACAACATCATCTAAAAATGCAATAAAACTATTTCGAAAGATATAATATAAAAAATTTATTTACTAAAATAATTATTGAAGGAGGGCAAAGATTTATGAAAAAAGAAAAATGTACTGAAATGTGTAAAGGAATCATTAAAGAAATAAAACTTCATGGAGCAGACGTTCCCGATACTTTAATAGTGGAATATGAAGTAAACGGAAGTCAGTATAAAATAAAAGAACCTGAAATTATGAAACCTTATAAAATAATAAAGTTATGGTTTATTCCAATCGGTTATAAAACCAAAAGTTTGATAGAAATTAAAACAGGAGTACCAGCAATTGTTGGCAACGAAGTAAATGTAAAATACAATCCAAGAAATCCGAAAGAAGCGTATTTACCAGATAACGACGCCAAAATAACATGGAATTGAGAAGCAGAGGTCTTAAAAAATGAAAAATAGTCAAAAATTTAAATTAAAATTATTAACCACAAAAGTATCATATACACTTACTTCATTATTAATAATTTACATTTTTACTAAATATATAATATCGGAACTTACTCCTTTGGTCGACAAATGGATTGTATTTACCTTATATATTCTGGTGGTATTGTCTATTTTAATAATTTTATTATATCTAATCACACAATATAATAACTATTCTCAAGAGGAAAAAAATAAAATATATTATGATTTAGACAACAATACTGAAAAAATTTTTAAAAAATTTGGTTTATATATAACAAAAAATTATATTGTATGCCTTGGTAGTAAACTAAATATATTCAAATTATTTGTAGTGCCTATTAAAGATATTGATGCTATTGATACATCTAAAGATAGTAGATATTATTATAGAAATAAAAAAGTCAAAAAAAAGGCTAGCATTCTATTCTTTATAAAAGCTTCCATTAAAACAGAGATGATGTATGGAAATAGCGAAATCTATGTACTTAACATCATAAGTAATAAAAAGGTTTATTCTATTACGACATCCTATATTCTAAATAAAAGGAAATTAAAACAAATGGACGAAGTAGCAGATTACATTTGTAATAAATATAAAGATATAGATTATATCTAGCTCCACTATTTAAACATATTTAGTAAGCTATTTTTTTACTATAAAAAATTCCATCCGGTTCTAGAATATATTTTTATGATTTAGATGCAAAATAATCACATCTTATAATTTTTACTTTCTAATAATAAAAGCCCAATTACTTATTATTTTAAACAAGATGCACTTATAACCTACATGAACATTATGTGTGTAGCAATCCTATTCTTGTGGATTAGCCGTTAGCATTGCAGTATTAGTGCTTTCTAATTAATATTTTTTCATAAGATACCGTCGAAAGATAACCATAATTTATAAAATCATAAAAAAATTGAATATAATGCACGATTTATGATATTATGAACTTAGAAGTTCTTCTTGTTAAATAAACCAGAACAAATAACATCGTTTAAGTTTAAATTCTTTGACCAGCAAGCTTAAATATCAGAAGAAAAATAGTAAGATAGCTTCTATTTAAATTAATTACACTAAAGGATGTGAAAAAATAATATGGAATCAAATGAATTTGAAAAATTTAAAGAACAATTAGAAAAGCAAAAACAGAAAAATAATAAAAAAATCGATCTATATGGTAAAAGAGTGCGTATAGCAGCAGAGAATTCCTTTGGAAATAAAATAGTAAAAGCATTACTCCTTTCATTCTTGAGTTATTACCCCCTTTCTATAATATCAGGAATATTAATAAAAACACTAGGATTAAGTGTGGTTACCAATATCATACCCGCGTCAACTTTTTCTTCAATATTGATTGGAAGCTCATTAGGAGTAGGAACAATAGCGACTTTTGCCATTAATAAAAAAGAGGATATAAAAAAAAGATATAAGAGATTTTCTGATGACGAGACAGAAATAGGCAAGCTAAAAGAAAAGACACATGCTCAGATTGAACTAGAAAAAGCGGAAAACAGAAATAAAGTAGTGGATAGCGTTATAGAGATATTGGAATCTAACCAAACAATTCAAAATAAACTATCAAGCCAATTTAACTTAGACAAGCATGCTACAACATCAACTAAGTCAGAGGCTGAAAAACATATAAAAGAATTGTCGAGTTTGATAAGTGAGCAATATGCCAATTTAGATATTTTAACAACCCAAAATGTTTTAAATAGTAATTTTGGTAAAATTAGATCAAAAGGGGAAAGAAGATATGACACAGCATTAGCAATAATGTTCGCTTTTAGTTTTGGTATTATTTTACCAATAATACCAAATATGTTTGTACAAGAAGCGATTGTATATAGTTCTTCTTTTGCTAAGTTTTCAGCGCTTTTCGGCCCTTCTATTGTAGGTGCTCTTTCTACGTGCGGATATATGCGGAAAAGAAACAGCAACTTTTCCCAAGTATTTAATCACTTTAATTTACAATTGGGTGAAAACGCCTTACCACAAACATTTGAAAAAGGTGAAGATATTCATACAGAAGAAGAATCAATTCAATCTTTGATAAATCAACAAATAAGAGAACTTACTTTGGGAACAATTCAATTAAAAGAAAGTCAAGGACAGCTGGAATTATTAAATAGTGGAGAAGTTACTCACAATAACGAGTCAGCTGCTACTGTAAGTGTAAATAAATTGGATTTATATGAATCAATGCAAGCCCTTATGCCACAAATTCCTAGTGACCGACCTCAAATGGAAGGAGCACGTCTAGTAGAAGCAAACGCACATGAATTTGTAAAAAGAAGACCAATGTAATCATGAATTTTGAAAAATGGTATAAAAATCATGTGGTTTAGGAGTATGATATGAAAGATAAAGAAAAACAAGTTCAATCTTTTATAGAAAAGATAAAAACAGAATCTGCATTTAGAAAAATAGTAAAAATAGATTTGATTGAGCAATTAATAAAGCAATGGGATACGAATTGGGAGAAAAAGGCTTATCCTACACAAATCGCAAACCCATTAGAAATAGCTCTGCAATTTTACCGGGATTATAATGAGCAATACTACGAGATGATTATGAATGGAATTAAAAGCCAAAAAATTGTTTTTACTCATGACAGTGGAAAATCTTTTGTGAATACAAAAAATGGAGTTGCTAAAATAAGACTATATGGGAATGACGGAGATGTTTTTATAATAGTACACGAATTAGCTCATTTCATTGATAAGAGTAATATTCCTCAAATAGTTCCTGACCAATATTGGTTCCTAGCCGAAACATTTTCATTCTACATGGAAAAAATACTAGAAAGATGGTTAGAAAAGGATGAATATCAACAATTAATTTCTGTTCGAGAAAACAATCGTATGTATTTTGAAATGAAAATGTTAAAAGTCATTGAAAGTGAATTATATTATGAAGCTTTATATAGGAGAAAAGGAAGTATAGAAGAAGAGGACATTGATTTTTCTAAAATGGAATCCATAATGGAATATCGTACTCCAAACTTGGTTAATTATTTAATCACTTATCCATTAGCTAATATTCTTTCAGAATATTTATTACACACCGTCCCTATACACCAAGAAAAAAATTTAGCAACCTTTTGCATGAGTGCTGATTTATATAAATTGATTGGGGATTTTTCTAAACCTAAAAATAAAAGAAGTCCAAAATAAAAGCGTACATCACTTTATTAGATTAAAGACTAATTATAGTAATGAGAAGGGTTTGAGATTATGGAAGATTTATACAAAATATTGCAACTACCATATAATGCCACAGACTACGAGATTTACCAATCTTTTTTAGAGTTAATAAATGTAAAACAGGAGTCTAATATAAGAAATAAATATATTACTGCTTTTATAACTTTATCAGATATAAATTTACGAAAAGAATATGACATTACTTTAGGAATAAACAACACTGAAGATTGTTCTCAATATCATTATACATATTTTACAAATGGATGGAATTTTTTTGATATCAATGGCAATTTAGGCGGAGATAAAAATCTTACTAGAACAATTGAAACCTTAAAAGGAGACAAAATAAGATCTTCAGTACCTCCACATGCTTTTTTTAGTGAAGGCTATTTAACTAATTTATTAGTTGGGGATACTCAAAGAAAAATTCAAAATAAAAATTATGTACCATACTTGGCATCTCAAATAGAAACAGAAGGTTTATCAGACGACGAAAAGCATCTTTATTTTCAAAAAATCTATAATAAATATAAAACAGTTTTTTGTTTTCACAGAGCTTTGCAAGTAGTATTTCTTCTAAAGATTATATCTCTATGCCAATTGAAGAAGCTACTGAATATAGTGCTCAACAATTGTTACTTTCTAAAAGAGGTGTTTGTACACATTTTGCATCGTTAATTCACGAGGAGATGAAACATTTGGGAATAGAATCCTATTTTGCAAGAATGACTTTGCACGATTGGGTTCACCACGTTGTCTTATATAGGATCAACAATGGGTGGTATATTTGCGATTTAACAAACGAATATTTATTCGGCCAAGCTGGATATACAGCAGCAAAGTCCAATTATATGAATATTCCTTTAAATGAATTTTTGGAAAATAACATAGGCATAGAAAGGACTATGATTTTGCCTAGATACGGAGGGGACTCATTTTTAAATAGCGATAGCATAACTTTACAAGATTTCCTAGCTACAAAAACAAATACGGAAGCATCAGGAAACAAAAATAAACAATAAAAATTATTAAACAAATAAACTCAATACTATATATTATTATATATAAATATTATCAGTACTGTAATACTACTTAAAAACAAACCAGAAATGAGAAACACTCTCATTTTTTTATTTAGAAAGAACTTACTTATCATTCATAAAAAAATATGATATGATTAAAATAGAATAGAGGTAAAAATATGAAAAGAAACAAAAAATTACTATCATCATTTGTTATTTTGCTGATTGTTGGAATATTTTATTTATTTCAAAATTATCCAGAGAATAAAAGTTTAGAAAATATTAATAAACGAGTAGAGGAAGCACCAGTTACCGCTGAAGAAAGATTAGAAGTAACTTTTATTGACGTAGGTCAAGCTGATTCTATCCTTTTAGAAAATGAAGGACATTATATGTTGATTGATGCTGGAAACAACGAGGATGGACCCAAACTAGTAAACTATTTTAAAAATCAAAATATTGCTCAATTTGATTATGTAGTAGGGACACATCCACATGAAGATCATATAGGAGGACTTGATAACATCATAAAAAATTTTAGCATTAAAACTTTTTATATGCCGGATGTAATCACTACTACTAAAACTTTTGAAGAGGTTTTAGATTCCTTAGCAGAAAAAGAGATGACTTTGTCCATTCCCAAAGCAAATACCACTTTTAAGTTAGGGGATGCTACCGTAAAAGTATTATATGTAGGAACAGAGAAAGAAAACGACTTAAACGATACATCCATAGTATTAAAAATAACATATCAAAATATAAGTTTCTTATTAACCGGCGATGCCTCAACAAAAGTAGAACAAAAATTGAATCCAACTAATTTAGAATCAACAGTGTTAAAAGTAGGACATCATGGTTCTTCTACTGCCACAAATGAAAAATTTTTAAATACAGTAAACCCTAAATATGCCATAATCTCAGTAGGAGAAAACAACCAATATGAACACCCTCATACCACCGTTTTAAACACTTTAGCATCACATAACATAACAACATACAGAACAGATCAAGATGGAACTATCAAAGTGATTACTGATGGAACAAATATTGAAATTAGCACTGTTAAAACAGATACAAATGGGTAGGTGATAAAATGTATGCCATAGATAAAATAGAAGGAAATTTAATTATCGCAGAAAATATAGAAACAAGAGAAAAATTAGAAATTGATATGAAAAAGTTTTCTTTTCGTCCAAAAGAAGGAATGATTTTTTCTATAGAAAATGAAAAAATAATAGAAAGAAAAGATTTAGAACAAAAAAGAAGACAAATGATTAGAGAAAAGATGGAAAGGCTAAAGAGACATGAGTAAAAATCAATATCTACTCCCGTTTAAAGGGTCTTGGTATGTAGAATATGGTGGAACAAAAAAGAAAAACTCTCACTCTTGGAACATTGTTGGTCAACGCTATGCGTATGATTTTGAAATAAGAAAGGATGATTTGCCTTATCATAGTGACCCAACAAAAATCGCAAACTACTATTCTTATTTAGAAAATGTATTTGCACCAGCCGATGGTTGGGTAATAGATATAGTAGATGAGTATGAAAATACACACATCACCAAAGATAGAAAAATAATTAACGATTGTAACAATCCAAGAGGAAACCATATCATAATAAAACATAAACGCGGGGAATACTCTACTATCTGTCATTTTGAGAAACACTCATTTTGTGTAGAAGTAGGAGATTTAGTTAAAGCCGGTCAAATGATAGGAAAAGTAGGTAACAGTGGTAATACACAAGGACCACATATTCATTTTCAAATACAAAAAGGTATAGATCCTGATAATTCTTTTGGAATACCTATAACGTTTAAAAATGCCTATTGCAGCAACAAAAAAATAAAAAAAATAGAAAAAGGTATGGAAATAGAAAGCAGGTAATGATGAAACAAATAGATGTAATAAAAGATACACACTTAGAAAATGAAGACGTTAATATAAATTTTGAAGAACTTGAAATTATAAATTCAACACTAGAAAAAATAGACTGGAAAGAATCAAAATTTAATTATTTAGAGATTACGAATAGTACAGTAAAAACATCTACTTTTTCTAACCTCAATTTAAGCAATCAAACTTTATATAAAGTCACATTTATTAATTGTAATTTTGTTGGTACTAACTTTTCCAATGCTTTTTTAAAAGAAGTAAAATTTATAAATTGTAATTTATCATATACCACTTTTGCCTTAGCAGAATTAGAAAACGTAATTTTTACGGAGTGTAATCTAAAAGAAGCATCGCTATATAAAATAAGACAAAAAAAATTACAATTTACTAATTGTAATTTGGAGTCTATAGATGTTTTTGAAACGAATTTACAAAATATTGATTTAACATCTTGTAATATTAATCATATCAAAATAGATATACCAAGTATGAAAGGGCTAATCGTCAACGAAACGCAGGCATTAGCCTTAGCAAAGTTTTTACAGATTATAATTCGCTAATTGATAATATTTAAAAAATATGATATATCTATAATAAGGAGAGTATAAATGATAAGAATAAATAACGTAATCTTAACCAATATATTCTTATATGTAATATTACCCATAACATTAATGGTAGTTGTTATAATTTCTTTGATTTTACTAAAAAATCACAAATTAACTTCCATTAAGAAAACTCTATTATTCTTAAAAACTGTAGGAATTATTTTTACTATTTATTTTATTTATACTTTAATATGGTCTATACTAGAGTTAATTCCATTAAGAAAATACAATGTACTTAAAGAAAGTAAAATGCCTATTATACTATGGATTATTTTACCAATATGTCCAGCGATAATAGCATTTATTCTTTGGAATAAATATAAATTTATAAAAGAAATAGGTGATAAAGATGACAAAACAATTTCATCCAATTAGAGCATTGACTATTATGTTTATATTATTACTACTAATCACACTACCTCCATTATTCCGGATATTTTTTCCAAATACGGAAGAGACCAAAAGTAAAAACAACGATAGAATTACATTATTAACCTGCACTAGAGATTATGCTGAAGAGCAAACAACAGTGACAATAGAAAGTAGGTATGTTAACTCTAAAATAAAACAGACTAAAATAGTATATTCTACTATGCTAGAAGCAAAATACATAGTCGATAATAACACTTCAGGGGATTATCTTCCGTCAATGGAACTTTCTTATTTCCAAAATCTAGAAGGAATCACAATTGAACAAATCGAAGGACAAACCACCGTTATTATAAATCAAAATACAATTGATAAAAACCAAAATGACTATGACTTAAAAAATAATTATTTTAATGATAAGTTAATAAACCAAAAAATATATTTAGCTAATCGCTATTTTGAATGCGATGAAACTACTCTTTAATTTTCTGTAAGCGTTTAAAAACATCATTTTGAACATGATAAATTTTTAAATCATGCAATTTCAAATCTTTAAGTATTTGATTACTTTTGGTACAATCGGTAACTAGAAATTTTACTTTTGATAGGTAAAGTTTCTTTTTTGTCTTTAATTGAATTTTTTTAAAAGCATCGTTGATATTTTTACTGTCGCTTTGATAATACTCGTACTGATATTTGATTCCATTGTCACCTTTTGTTGGGATAATCTCTTGAAAATATAAATTAATATCTTCATTACAAGAAACCCCAATTCCTCGAATAATTGCTAGATTATTAAGTTCTACGTATTTTGGGTTGCCAAAAATAATAACTGGAAGTAATAAAAGAAAAATGATAATTAAAGCTTTAAATACTTTCATAAATTTTTCCCCCTAATTACATTACTAGTTATATAAGAATTTCGATATTTAGTTTTTTGTTCTTTTCTTAGTATAGAATCTCTCCATTCGTATTTATCAAAAGGAATAAGAGGGGAAAGATAGGAAAGTCCAAAACTTCTCATTGAAAGAAGTTTATAAAATAGAAAAATAGCTCCAACAAACACACCATAAATACCAAAGAAAGCCGCCAAAAGCAAAATACTAATTTTATAGAAACGAATTGCATTTACCAATTCATTAGATGGGAAAATAAGAGCCGCAATAGAAGAAATAGCAATAATAATAATCATGATAGGCGAAACTATTCCAGCACTAACAGCCGCATCCCCTAAAATAAGTCCTCCCAAAATAGAAACCGCACTTCCTGTTGTTGCTGACATACGAATATCAGATTCTTTCAATATTTCAAAAGCAATAATCATAAACAAAGCTTCAATATAAGCAGCAAACGGCACAAAAGTTCTACCAGCTTTTAGTATTAATAACAATCGATAGGGAACCAGATCATAACTCCTAGTAGTAACAGCAATATAGATAGCTGGTAAAAAGATGGCTATAAAGAAAGCTATAACACGCACCAAACGAATAAAAGTTGTATTAATATTCTTTTGATAATAATCATCTACAGTATGGAAATAATCCCAAAAAAAGCTAGGTAAAATTAAAGCATAAGGACTTAAGTCCGTCAGTATAACAATCTTTCCTTCTAATAATGCCATCGAAGCACGATCAGGTCTCTCACTCATCATAACTGTAGGAAATAAAGTATGATCTCCTTCTAAATAACTTTTTAAATAACTAGAGTCAATAATTCCATCAATAGTTATTTTTTTTAACTGTTCATAAACTTTTTGCACTAATTCTTCTTTTACAATTCCTTTAACTGATAGAACCGAAATTTTTGTTTTAGTATATCTGCCAACCTCTAAATCTAAAGATTCTAAAGCTGTAGTCTTAATTCTTCTGCGAATCAATCCCAAATTAGTATTAAACATTTCAGTAAAACTGTCTTTAGGCCCAGTAATAGACAACTCACTTTGAACAGCAGTGACTCCTCTGTCAAGTCTTTCTCTCACCTCAATAGCATATAACTGATTTGCAACTAATACCGCAAACCCTTGATTAACAAAACTAAAAATATCCTTTTCTTCAATAACAATCACATTGGCATCTGGTAAATAACGAGATGCATTTTTTAATTCTTTTCTAGAAAGATGAATCAAATCATCTAAAATAAAGTCATTAATCATAGTAGTATTGCACAAAACTTCATTAAAAACTAAATAAACCTTTTTATGATCAACCACTAGTTCTCTAATTTTGTAATCGCGAGAAATAGAAATTCTTTTCTTAATTCGATTAATTAGAAACATAATATCACCATTATTAGTATGGAATTAACCACTAAAACTATGTAAAAAATATGACATTCTAAGATTTGTCAATAATAAAATTTTATGTTATATTAATGCATAACGAAAAGACACGAAATTTACTA
>CALVYB010000021.1 GCA_944371955.1 uncultured Bacilli bacterium | reverse complement strand
AAAAAACAGGAAGGTAAACATTACTATGCTTGTTTAACTGCCTGTTCCACTAAATTAATTAGAATTATTTATGCATTATGCATGAATAACTCAACCCAAAATTAGTTTAGCACTTTATTTAAAATATATCAACTTTTCAACACCAAAAATTAAAAAAATAAGTACTTTTGGTGTTTTAGTGGTGTGGTAAACTACAAATTCATCCAAAATCACAACTTTTTAAAAAAATTACAAAAACTACTTGTAAAAACTTAGAAAGTCACAAAACTCAATTTTAGTCCATCTTTACACTAACAACCTAATGCTAACGTTCTATGGACATTTACAGAAGTAAATAAAATGTTAATAAGTTGAATACATTCCTTTAAATAACATTTTAACCGTGAAATTGTTAAGCTCCACATTATACATGTGTTATAATTGAAAAGAGGAGAATTAGTATGAAAAATATAATCGGATAAAAGGACTAATGCAGAAGACCATAGCCGAAGGGATAAAAGAGTTAGAACAACATCCTGAAAAAGAGGAAGAAAAAGAACAAAAAGTACTACAACAATACCGAGAATATCAGAATTTAATCTTGTCAAGTATTTTAAGTGAAATTCCATATGAGGCTTACGAAGGCCTTCATTTATTTGGAAATGTTGATTTCTCTGGTACCAAAGCCAATATTGATTTTAACATTTTACCTCTAACTTAACAACAGAAGGTTATAAAAAATGAAGAGCGCTTTGGCTCAATATCTAGCAAAAAATTATAATAAATCAGAACTAAGTGATATGCTAAGTAATGCTACAGAAAATCTAAAATCGCTAAAGAACATATAATATCCACATAATTATGTTAGTAATTAAAATGGTGCAATTAATATTTTCATCAAAAAAAGCAAATTTATGATAAAATATTAAAAGGAAAGAGTTGATTAAAATGAACTTAGAAAAAGATAAATATATTATTGTGGAAATAATACCAACCCATTCTAAAGCAGAAAAGGGAATAATTGCTCAAGTATCAGCATTAAAGTTAGATGGTTTGAAGTTATTAGATAGGTTTGATTATAGAGTAAAAGATGAACTAATTGAAAACAAAGATTTAAAAGAAGTACTTCAATACGATAAAGAAGCCTTTACTTATGTAGATAATCCTCACTTTATTCCAGAAAAATTTAAATCATGGGCAAAAGATTTACCTTTATTAATCATAGAAGAATCATATACTTTAGACTATTTAAAAGAACTAAATAATAAAAAAGAATTAATTTACCCATATCTTAATATGGAACATTCTTATGATATCTTTAGTAAGATTATAAAAAAATACAACTTAGAACCTAGTAATCATTTAGTAGACTTACTGTATGAAGCTATTATTTATGAAAGTAATAATAAACCAGAAAAGGGGAAAATGGATGAAAGACAAAATGAAGAATCAAGTTCAGAAACTAATAAATGAATCTCCCTATGATATTGGCATCCATGCAGAAAGCAATAATCGGCCATTGTTTTCATATAATGAAAATAAAGAATATGAAAGTGCCTCTTGCATTAAACTATATATTTTAATCGAGTATTATAGACAAGTAGATGAAAAGATTGTATTAGAAGAAACTTTAATAGAATACAAAAAAGAGGACGTTTTACCTGGGGTAAATTCTGGGATAATACAATTATTACATGATAGGATTGCCTTAACAACCAAAGATTTAGCTACATTAATGATTGTTTATAGTGACAATATTGCCACTAATAAACTAATAGAATTACTAGGAATAAATAATATTAATGATACAATTCAAAAACTAGGGTTAACTAAAACTAAACTACACAACTATCTAAACCTACTAAAATATTATAAATTTGGAACTACAACTCCATATGAATATGCCAAGACTTATCAAATGCTACTAGAAGGAAAAGTTATCAATAAAAAAGTATCTAAAAAATGTTTAGACATTTTAAAACTACAACAAACATCAGATATGTTAAAAAAAGGATTACCTCAATGGGATTTTTTAACGAAAGGGACACCAGAAAGTAGCATTAATTATATTGCATCAAAAAGTGGTACCATCATTTATAATGGAAATGAAATGAAAAATTGTAGAAATGATGGAGGAATAATATCCACAAAATATGGTGACTATGTAATTGCTATTTTTATTTCAGATATTGATGATTTACAATTTAATTATGATAATAAAGGGATTGAAATAGGTGCTATGATAAATAAATATATATATGAAGAAATAGAAAGAAGTGTTGAGATTGATTAAATATAAAACAGAAATTGAATGTACACAAGAAGAAATAGCAGAGTTGTTTTTAAGTGTAAATTGGAATAGTGGAAAATATCCAGAAAAAATATATTCTGCTGTCAAAAACAGTACTTATAAATTTTTTGCTTATGATGATAATAAATTGGTAGGCTTAGTAACCGGATTATCAGATCAATCTATAAACCTTTTTATTAGTTATTTACTAGTAAATCCAAAGTATCAGAAGAAAAATATAGGAAGTACCTTATTAAAGAAAATTACAACTATTAAACATTTTGACAGAATAGAATTAATTTCTGATTCAAAAGATAAACAATTTTATTTAAAAAATGAGTTTATTGAAGATGGCGTAGGAATATTTAAAATCGATTGGTCCAATAAATTAGATTAATAGGGAATAGTAAACAATGAAAATAAGCGATGTTAGTAAAACATTAAATATTCCAAGTGCCACTCTACGTTATTATGAACAGATAGGTTTACTAGAAAAAGTTGCAAAGAAAAATGGGATAAGAGACTATAATGAACAAGACATAGAGCGTCTAAAATTCATTACTTGTATGAAAAAAGCTGGTTTCAAATTAGAAGATATCGCAGTATTTATAAATGTGGATATGACCAAAATATTAGGATCAAAAACAAGATTGGACATGTTATTAAAGCAAAAGGGAATTTTATTACGTGAAATAAGAGAAAAGGAAGAAACATTAAAATTTCTAGACTATAAAATAGATTTATATAAAAATAAAATAACTAAAAAAGATAAATAAAAAGGAGCCTTGTATGGCTCCTTTTAAAGATTACACTATCCTAGTAATAGAAACAGCAGCTGAATATAAATCATTAGGTACTAAGCTGATATCAAGTCCAGAAGTATTAATGAAGCGATAGCTTGCTCCAGGGATAGCTTCGAAAATAGCATTACCATTAATTGTACCAGTGTCGCAAGATGTAAGTTTATTATGGGTAGATGAATGAGCTATTAAAACATCATTAGGCCAGAACTGATGAAGTTCGATACCTAAAGCTCTAGGCTCACAGCTAACATTTTTATCAGTGTGGCGAACATTAATCCACCAATGAATGATATAAATCCCTTTTTCTGGAATAGAAAAATCACCAGTTGTAGGGTTATAAGATATCTTGTTAGAAAGATTAGTGGTTTGAAATAAAACTGGTTGTTGATTTGCAACTGTAGAATCTGTCTCATCATGTACCATTGCATAACTATCTAAAGGAACTGCAGGTGTACCAGCTGGTCCAGTGGGTCCGGTAGGCCCAGTAATACCTTGAGGCCCTGTTGCACCAGTTGGCCCAGTAATACCTTGAGGCCCTGTTGCACCGGTTGGACCAGTAACACCTTGAGCACCAGTAGCACCAGTTGGTCCAGTTGCACCTCTAGGTCCAGTCGGTCCTTGAATTCCGGTATCCCCGGTTCTACCTTGAGGTCCAGTAGCACCAGTTGCCCCTGTATCTCCACAGCAACCAGCAGGACCAGTAGGCCCCGTTGGTCCAGTCGGACCTTGTCGGTTTTTACATAAACAATCTATTACACGGCAAAGACATTCGTCGTTGCAAGTTTCACTACAACATTCATCTGTAGATAAAACATCATTTAATTCGTTATTATTTTCCATATTTCCTCCTTTCATAATATCATATGAAGTTTTAAAAAAAAGAAATGAGCTAATAACTAGATAAAACAAAAAAATATTGACTTAAAGTAAACTTTAAGACCTATAATAAAAATAGAAAGGAAGATGAATATGATAAAACAAACCGCTGGAAGAGATCAGTTAGGGGGATTTGCTCCCAAATTTGCTGAGTTAAATGATGATGTATTATTTGGAGAAATTTGGTCAAGAGAAGATAGATTATCATTAAGAGACCGTTCTTTAATTACTGTCGTGGCATTAATGAGTAAGGGTATTTTAGATTCTAGCTTACAAGCACATTTAATAAACGCCAAGAAAAACGGAATTTCTCAGGAAGAAATGACTGAAATCATTACTCATGCAGCATTTTATGCAGGGTGGCCAAATGCTTGGGCTACTTTTAGAATGGCCAAAGAGATATATGAAGAGAGTGAATAATATATGAAAAAAAGTGCAGGAATATTATTATACAAAAAAGAAAAAGAACAAATTATGGTACTGCTTGCTCATTTTGGAGGCCCATATTGGGAAAATAAAAATCAAGGAGCATGGTCAGTTCAAAAGGGAATTGTAGAAACAAAAGAAAAAGTAATAGATGCCGCAAAAAGAGAAGTGCAAGAAGAAACTAATCTACTTATCAATAACTCCGTTACTTTTTTAGCATCAAGAAAAGTATCAAAGAAGAAATTAGCAATTATGTTTTATTCTTATTTTGATGGTGATATTTCAAATTTTAAAAGTAATACCTTTAAAATAGAATGGCCTAAAAATTCTAATCAAATGAAAGAATTTCCAGAGATGGATAAGTTAAAATGGTTCACAATCACTGAAGCTTATAATTATATCCATCCCTCCCAAAAGTTTTTTATAAGTAAATTAGAAGAAAAATTAATTGAAAGTAAGTAGGTGGAATTTATGTCAGATACCCTAGTAATATATTATAGTTACACAGGGAATAGTAGAAAAATAGCAAAATATGCTCAAGAAAAATTAAATGCAGATATATTAGAGTTACATCCTAAAATACCTTTTTCAGACGACTATGATAAGGTTGTAGAAGAATGGCAAAATAACAACATTAAAAGAGATGTAGAAATAGAACCAATTGATAAAGATTTAACTAATTATAAAAAGATAGTACTAATTACTAGTACTTGGTGGTATGGGATTAACCCAGTAATGACAAGATTTTTAAAAGAATATGACTTATCCCAAAAAGATATTATAGTAACAGCAACTAACGCTGGTTGGATAGGACATAGTTTTCAAGACTACAAAAAATTGTTGCCAAATTCTAATATAAAAGGTGAATTAGATACAGTTTTTTCATTTAATAGTTTAGAAAAAAATAATATTTTAACCCCTCTCCAGGAAATAGATAATTGGTTAAAGAAACTAAATTAAAGGAGAAAAAATGAACAGCAAAAGTAAATTTGATAAAATGAATCTATTCGGTCTAGGAGCACCTAACAATGCATATGCAGAATATTTTATAGGAAATAGTTACCTAAATCCATTAACAGACGCTAATACCTGCGATTTATTTTTAGCAAATGTAACATTTGAACCAGGTTGCAGAAATAATTGGCATATTCATCATGCTAAAAATGGTGGAGGTCAGATTTTAATTTGTACTGCGGGAGAAGGCTGGTATCAAGAAGAAGGAAAAGAACCAGTTTCTTTGAAACCAGGAGAAGTAATAACTATCCCAGCTAATCTAAAACATTGGCATGGAGCTAAAAAAGATTCCTGGTTTAGCCATATAGCTATAGAAGTACCAGGAGACGACACTAAAAATGAATGGTGTGAACCAGTAAGTGATGAAGAATATAATCAATTAAGTTAATACATAAAATAATTAAAATTAAAATATAGTAAATAACTAAAAAAGACAGAATAGTAGTCTAACGCTACAATATAATTTCTGTTTTTTATTTGTGGTACTGTCAATTTTCAGCATTTTTTAGATTTTTATCTTATATTTTGTTATACTATTATTATAATAAAGAAAATAGGTGATTTCTAATGAAAGTAAATATTATTGGTAGTGGTTCCATAGGTTCATATGCTATGGGGGCATCTTGTCTAATCGATGAACATATTTTAATTGATGTACCAAATGGAGTTGTTAAACACATAAAGAACTTAAATTATGATATTTTAAAAATTGACACAATTTTAATTACACATCTACATGGTGATCACTTCTTTGATTTACCTTTCTTAATGTTAGGTAAATATTTTAATCATGATAAAACATTAGTTAAAGTTATTTGTCCATATGGAACCATAAGAAAATTAAAAACTTTATTTCGCGTAGGTTTTCCCTATAATTTTCGTAAAGTGATGAATAGTACTAATATAGAATTTATTGAACATAAAGGCAGAAACAATATTCATTTAGGAGACTATTTAATTGAATCTAGAAATGTAAAACATGGCAAAATAAAACCATCTTTTGGCTATATTATACATAAAGATGGTAAGAAGGTTGGAATTTCTGGAGATTCAAGTTTTTGTACAGCCATCGAGAAAATAGTAGAACAATCTGATATTGCTATCTTAGATATGAGTTTAAAAGGGGAAGGAAATAAATCTCATATGGGTTATTTGAATATTAAAGATATCTGTAATAAACATCCGGATAAAACCATCATTGCAACTCATATGCAAAATAGTGCTAGACAAGTAGCCATAGATAATCCTATTAAAAACTTAATCATTCCAAATGATAATGAAGAAATTATATTATAGGAAAAGAAGATGAACAATTTGTCGTTATTTAAATAAATTAGAAAGAGAAGAATATTGAAAACAAGCAATTGAAGAAAATTATTTAAATAAAAAAATGGAAACAAACATTCCATTATCTTGACATCTTATGAATTAGGATAAGTAATTATATAAGATTATAAAATAGAGCCATTATTTTATTTATTAAAAATGTAACTTAATGTCATTTCTTCTCTTCTCTAAAACAAAGCCTTGGTTATTTGGTGAAACAACTCTATCATCATGTGAAAGAAATAATAGTGTATCATCAAGTTTGGCCTCATCCAAAGAAACAGTATCAACATCTACTTGCAACCAAGTCCCACATAAATTAGCGCCACTAGCATCGATGTCTTTAAGTGCTTTACCAAACAAGTTCACGTTAGCAAAATTGGTACCTTGAATACTTTTTTGATATAAAGAAGAAAAATCTATGTGTTCAATATTTGTATTAGATAAATCTAATCCTGCCAAATCACTATTAGAAAAATCAATAGAGTTAACATCTAAAAAAGGAAGAAAAGGAAGGTATTCAGATTTTATTCTTTTATAACCGTTTTCAAAATAGAATAATTCTTTTTCACTGACAGAAATTTGATGATAAAAAAATTCAGGATAAGGACAGTTTCTAGCTTTATCAGCCAGCAAACGGATTCTATTAAGTTTTTCTTCTTCCATAGAAGAAAAATTGTCACTATTTGGAAAATCTATAGCGAATGGCTGTAATTGAGAAGTTATACTAGTATTTATATCATTTTTACGAAGATCCTCAAGTAATTGAATATGTTCTTTCGCTTTGATAATCGAAGGAGAAAGACGTTGGTTATTAATATAAAATTCCACCAATTCAAAAGGTACATCGGGATCAGCTAATCTACATAACAAGGATAATATTTTTCGAAATTTTTCTTTCTCTTTTTTGTTAAGACTCGCAAATTCAACCACAGCACGTAAATAATCACTGTGAAGAACCGGACAGGAACGAATATGTATTCTAATATTTTGCATCTAAATCACTCCAAATAAAATTACTATTATTGTATGAAAATATACTGGATATGTCAATAACATTTAAATATAGAAAAGAGAGGGAAATAAGAAATTATGTTAATCTTATAACCAAGGAGAGAACTTGTATTATAGCTAATCATATGAGTATTTATTAAGAGCAAGATATTTCAAAGTTTCTAAGAAAAGTAAAAAAAGAAGCTAAAAAAAGACAATTAATTGTCTTTTATTTTTTATAGGGTAAGTTATTACACAAATAATTATCTGCATAAGACAAAAAAAGTTGAAGTTCTTTACTATCATATATAGTCCATACAAAAAGGGATTTTTTTACTCTCCACTTCTGTATTCTTTTCTTTTTTATTATTTTTTTATTTATCGCAATAAAATCAGGATTACAATAACGAATAAAAAAAGAAGAACTAATAAGATAACTATAAAATTTAGAAGCAGGGTAATCGGTCAGTAATAAGCCGATAGAAAATGAGCTTTTCTTTTTTAAATAACGAACAATATTAGGATGAAAAGACTTTAAAAGAATTTCTCCATGATAGTTTTCTAATTGTTTTAGGACTAAATTACAGAAGTTCTTATAATTATTAGTTTGTTTTAATTCAATATCAATAAGAACTTCTCCTTTTATCAAGCTTAAGACCTCACTTAAAGTAGGTATATGTTCACTAGTGTTTAAAAGGACAATTTTTTTTAATTCTTCATAAGTGTAATCTTCAACATATCCATTGATATTACACATTCTCTTTAAATTAATATCATGAAAGACAACAACAATATTATCTTTAGTAAGTTGAACATCAAACTCAATTGGCAATCCTAAAGCTCGTGCTTTCCTAAATGCCGAAAGTGAGTTTTCTGGTATTTTTTTATTGTCAAAAATTCCACGGTGGGCTATTTTTAATCCTTTTACCTCCATAAAACACCTCTAATATAAGTATAGTAAAGTAGTTTAAAATATTGCTAATAAAAAGCAAATATTAATAAAAATTAAAAAAGTAAAGTAATTGTTTTTCGTCTCTTTTAGATATTTTATGATAAAATAAATGTATCAAGCGAGGTGATAATATGCAAAAAATAAAAATAATAGAGGATGATTTATCTATTGCTAGTGAATTAAAAGAAATGTTAGAAAACGCAGGCTATATTGTAGATATAACAGAAGATTTTTCAACTGTTTTAGAACAATTAAAAAAACAAAAGCCAAGCTTAATCTTGTTAGATATTAACCTACCCAAAATAAATGGAGAAATATTACTACAACAAATTAGAAAAGAAATGAATACACCAATTATTATGGTAACCAGTAAAAATAGTGAAGTAGATGAAGTGTTATCCATGTCATACGGAGCAGATGATTACATTACAAAACCATATAACCCCACTATCCTACTTCTAAGAATAGGGGCAGTTTTAAAGCGGAGTAATAGAACAGACAAACCTCAATTTTATAGAGATTTAGAAGTAATACCTCAAAAGGGCATATTAAAAACAGAAAAAATAGAAATAGTTTTAACTAAAAATGAAATGATTATATTTTTACATCTTCTTCAAAATATAAATAAAATTGTAACTAGAGATGAATTGATGACGGATTTATGGAATAATAGTGAGTACATTAATGATAATGCACTGACTGTGAATATTTCAAGGTTAAGGTCTAAATTAAAAGTAATAGGATACCAAGATGTAATAGAAACAAGAAAGGGGCAGGGGTATATTTTATATGAATAAAAAAGAATATCTAAAAGATAAAAGCTGGTTACTAGCAATAAAGATAGTTGCCTATATAATAATTTTACTAATATTATTAGCCTTTAAAGTGAACAAAGAAGCAACTCTAGCAATCTCTTTAGTCTATATAGTGGGGATGATGATAGAGTTAGCAATTGACTATTATAGAAAAAAGACATTCTATAATAATTTTAAAGAAAAACTAGAAAAGCTAGATCAAAAATACTTAATTACCGAATTATTAGATGACCCATCTTTTGTAGAAGGAAAGATATTAACCAACTCTTTATATGAAATTAATAAATCAATGATTGAAAAAATTAATGAGTATAAAATCAAAACACAAGATTTTAAAGAATATGTAGAATTATGGATACATGAAGTGAAATTACCAGTTTCTTCTTTAACCTTAATGTTACATAATAGAAAAAGCGAAGAAAATAAGAAATTACAAGAACAATTAGCAAGATTAGATAATTATTTAGAGCAAATATTATATTATGTACGCAGTGAAAATGCGGAAAAAGACTACCTAATAACATCGATAAATTTAGCTAAAGTAATTAGTAACGTAGCTTTAAAAAATAAAGATATCTTGCTGGAGAAAAAAATAAATTTGATGGTTAGTGATGTGAATATAGATGTCTTAACAGATTCTAAATGGTTAGAATTTATCATCAATCAGATTATAGATAACAGTATCAAATATAGCAAAGAAAAAAATGCTTATATAAAAATTGTTGCAAAAGAGGAAGACGATAGAGTAGATTTAGCCATTTATGATAATGGAATTGGAATAAAAAAGGAGGATTTACCTAGAGTTTTTGAAAAAACTTACACCGGAACCAATGGTCGAAGTAGCAAAAATTCTACGGGCATGGGCTTATATATTGTAAAGAAATTATGTGAGCGATTAAATCATAAAATAAGCATCAAATCAGTAGAAAAAGAATTTACCTGTGTGAAAATTTCATTTATAAAAAATAACTATTATCAAATTGTAAAAGAAAGAGGGGAAGGCTAAATCTTAACCTCTTTTATAATAAATTTTCTAACACCAATAATCAAATCCCCTTTTTAAAGATTAAAGCTAAAGCAATCCAGTAGTTGAACAGTTATTAGGAAATATCAAAAGACAAGAAAGAATTAAAGCCTAGATGCATTACAAATCTGTAATATACTGTAAGATTAAACTAACGACTAATAGCATAATGTTCTTTATAATACAAATAAGAAAGGAAAAACTATGAAAACAATACTACAAATTGAAAATATTGAAAAATACTATGGTAATAGATCAAATCTGACAAAAGCTATCGATGGCATTTCTTTTAATGTAGAAGAAGGCGAGTTTGTTGCTATTATGGGGGCTAGTGGTTCAGGGAAAACAACACTTCTAAACTGTATTTCAACAATTGATAGAGTAACAGCGGGCCATATCTATGTAGATAGTGAGGATATTACAAAGTTAAAAGGTGACAAACTAAATAAGTATAGAAGTCGGGAATTAGGGTTTATATTTCAAGATTTTAACTTATTGGATACACTAACAGCCTATGAAAATATTGCCCTAGCATTATCTATTCAGAATATAAAAGTAAACGAAATAACTGAAAGAGTAAATGAAGTAGCAAAAAAATTAGACATTCAAAATATTTTGCCAAAATATCCATATCAAATGAGTGGAGGTCAACGTCAGCGAGTAGCATCTGCAAGAGCGATTATCACAAATCCAAAATTAGTTCTTGCTGATGAACCAACAGGAGCGTTGGACTCTAAATCTTCAAAAATGTTATTAGAAAGTTTCAATCACTTAAATAAAGAATTTAAAACTACTATTTTAATGGTCACTCATGATGCTTTTACAGCAAGTTATGCCACGCGTGTAATCTTTATCAAAGATGGGAAAATCTTTAATGAAATAAGGAAAGGAGAGACAACAAGAAAAGAATTTTTTGATAAGATCATAGATGTAGTAACCTTACTTGGAGGGGATTTAAACGATGCTTTATAAATTATCTTTAAAAAACATTAAAAAAAGTTTTAAAGACTATACAATATATTTTTTTACTCTGATTTTAGGTGTTGCCATTTTTTATGTTTTTAATGCGATAGATAGTCAATCGGTACTACTACAGGCAAAACAGTCAACCTATGAAATTATTGAAGTAATGACCCAATCTTTATCTGCCGTCAGCATATTTGTATCTTTTATTCTAGGATTTTTAATTATTTATGCGTCTAGATTCTTAATAAAAAGAAGAAACAAAGAATTTGCTATTTACATGACATTAGGGATGGGCAAAAGAAAAATCTCGATGATTTTATTTGTTGAAACGATAATTATCGGCTTTTTATCTCTACTGGTAGGATTAGGGCTGGGAATAGTATTATCACAATTAATGAGTTTATTAGTTGCTAATATGTTCGAAGCAGATATGACTAAATTTACCTTTACTTTTTCAAAAGGAGCACTGCTAAAAACATGTTGCTATTTTGGAATTATGTATCTATTAGTCATGTTATTTAATACTATTCAAATTAGTCGTTGCAAATTAATTGATTTAATTAATGCAAATAAACAATCAGAAAAAGTAAAAATAAAAAATCCAATCATTAGCACCATTTTATTCCTAGTAGCGATTTGTATTTTATCTTACTGCTACTATAGAGTATCTGTACCAGACGGATCTAATGCATTAACCGTAAAAGAATTAGGAATCATTATTCTGCTTGGAGCAACTTCAACTTTCTTACTATTTTGGTCTTTAGCAGGATTACTATTAAAAATTGTACAAATGATTCATCCAATTTATTATAAAGGACTGAATAGTTTTACCTTAAGACAAATTAGCAGCAAGATAAACACTACAGTTTTTTCGATGACTATCATATGCTTAATGTTATTTGTAACAAGCTGTATATTATCTAGTTCATTATCTATCAAAAATTCTATGACAGCAAACTTAAAAAAATTAGCGCCTGCCGATATTGAACTAAAGAAAAAAAGAAATATTCCTAAAGAGTTGCAAGAAGAGTATGGCTATACGGATAAACAATTAGAATCGAGCTATAAAACCATTTCTGAAACATTAAAGGAAATGAATATTGATGAAGAAAAGTATTTAAAGGAGCAAACAACAATAAATATATATATTGATCCAAAGGTAACTTATTCTACATCTGTGGGAAAGATATTAGGAAAAATGCAAAAAATGTATCCATATCTAGACTATGATTCTCCTGAAGTTATAGTAAAATTGAGTGAATATAACAAGGTAGCAAAATTATTTGGTAACGAAACATATACTTTAAATGAGAAAGAATATATGATTATTGGGGACTATGAAACCATGATTGAGTTAAGAAATGAAGCCTTAAAAGAAAATACGCTATTAACTATTTTTGGCAACAAGCTAACTCCAAAATATAAAGAAGTAAAAAATGGGTTTATAGAAATGTCTAGTAATCATATCACAGATGGGGTGATTGTAGTACCGGATAGTGTAATTAATCTTTCTAAAACATCACCACAGCTTGAAGAAGAATACATGATAGCCAATTACAAAGCAAATGATCAAAAAGCGAAAGAAGAAATAGAAGCTATTTTTACAGATAAAAAATTAGGAGAGTTATACCCAGACAGTATCCTAGATGGAACAAGTAGAATCGCTATTTATGATGCGAGCATTGGACTTGGTGCTATGATAACATTTATTGGCCTTTATTTAGGAATCATATTCTTAATATCCAGTGCAGCATTACTCGCTCTAAAAGAATTATCAGAGAGCACAGATAATATAATGAGATATAGTGTGTTAAGAAAAATAGGAGCAAGTAACAAGCAATTAAATAAAGCGTTATTTAGACAAATTGCTATCTTTTTCATACTTCCCCTGCTAATAGCAATCATTCATTCTATTTTCGGTATTAAATTTTGTACATATATACTAGAGACATTCGGAAGAGAAAAAATGTTAGCAAGTGTATCACTAACAATGTTATTTTTAATACTAATTTATGGAGGTTATTTTTTAATCACATACTATTGTAGTAAAAATATTATTAAGGAAAGAAAGTCATGATATGAAAGAGTAGCTGGCAAGAATTGATCAATAATCCAATAATTATGATTTCACCATTAATTGGTTTATCTATTTTATTTATATTACTAACAATATTTAAAGGAAGAAAAAATAGTTAACTTCCTTTTTTGCTATAAAGTGTAATAGCAACCATAACTTGACAAAAATCAACCTAAATTAGGTAGATAAAGCCTAAAAAAAAGGTTATACTAATATCGGCTTGAAAAATATAAAAGCTTTAAAAGAAGGTAGTAAAATATGAAAAAATTAAAAAATCATAAAAAAGATATAGTAATAATTCTCTTATTTAGCGCAATTTATATTATTATTGCATTAATTTTGACACATGGCAAATACTATTTTGCATCGACTACGGATTTTGAGATGCAACATTATATTTTCCCAGAATACTTTAGGAATCTGTTTTATGATACATTTGACTTATTCCCTGATTTTGCACTAAATATTGGTGGAGGGCAAAATATCTATAATTTTTCTTATTATGGTTTATTAAATCCTTTTATTTTAATATCCTATTTATTACCAATGATTCCTATGTTTTACTACTTAATAGGATTAAGCTTTGTTATTGTTATATCCTCAACATTTTTATTTTATAAGTTTTTGCAATCCCATCATTTTAAAAGTTCTACATGCTTGATTACCGCACTTCTTTTCTTATTTGCAACCCCAATTCTTTATCACGCTAAAAGACATATTATGTTTATTAATTATTTTCCATTTTTAATCGGCGGACTGTTTGCAGTAGATAATTTCATTGAAAAAAACAAACAAGGCCTATTAATACTCTGTATTACCTTAATGATTTTTACCAGTTTTTACTATAGTGTATCAGGGATAGTAATGTTAATGATTTACGGAATATATGCCCGGGTAAAAAAAGAAGGGAAAAAAAATCTAATAAAATTTATGGTTAGTTTTATCATTCCTTTTATAATAGCTATATTAACAAGTTCTATATTATTATTACCAACAGCATACACTTTATTAGTTGGTAGAGGTGAATCTATAAAAGCATTAGAATGGTGGATGTTATTAATACCAAATTTCCATTTTTTATTTAATGCATATGGGCCAGGGATTACATTATTAGAATTTATCTTAATCGACATATTAGTAATAGATAAAGAAATAAAAAAAGAGATCAGAATATTAGGCTTACTACTATTAATAATTTTTATTTTTCCTATTTTTAACTATATTTTAAATGGAACTTTATATGTAAACTCTAAATCTCTAATCCCATTTCTACCACTAGCTTTATTATTAATAGCAGTCAGTATGGAAACACTATTAAAAAATAGTAATAAATTAAAGACATATCTAATAATCTCTACCTGTATAATCACTATAAGTGGATCCTTAGCAGATGGATTAGTTTCGATAAATAAAAATCAAGCCAACTACGAAAAAGAATACAAATCAGTAGTAGAAAAATTAAATAAAAAAGATAAAGATTTTTATCGAATAGGAAACCAAACCTATCAGCCATCTTCTTTAAATAGAATATATACGATGAATGAATATAAGAATTCAGTTTATTCCTCTACAGCAACCAAAAAATTTCAAATGTGGCTTCAAAAAGAAATAAAGAACAATCAGATTTACCGTAATAACATGATGCTAACTTTAGCCGGCAATCCTATTTCTGAAGCAATAATGGGTGAAAAATACATCGTTAGTAATAAAAAAATAGATAGTGGCTATACATTAGTCGATAAAACAGACCGATTATATTTATATAAAAATGAATTGGCATTACCGATAATTTATGCTACAAATAAAAAGTTATCAGAAAAAGAATATAAGAAAGTAGAATATCCTAAAAATCTAATCGCAACATACACTAAAGAAATACCACCAGATAACTTATTTAATAAAGTAGAACTAGAAATTAAAAATACCAATAATATAAAACTAGAAAAAACAGAAGATACAGTTAAAATAAGAGCCGGTAAAAATGCTAAAATGACTTTAGTACCAAAAGAAAATCTAAATAACAAAGTGGTTTTTATAAGTTTTAAAAATAAATTTAATAAAGGTTGTCATCACGAGAAAAATGATCAAACAATAACCATCAATCAAACCACAAATAAACTGACTTGTCGAGATTGGAAATATCATAATCAAAATTATAACTTTCATTATGTATTGATATCTCCTGAAAAATTAGAAGTAACTTTTTCAAAAGCCTATTATAAATTAGGAAATATTGAAATAACATCCATTCCCTTAGATGCTTTAACTAAAAGGAAAGAAGAAATAGTACCAATCACAATAGATAAAGAAAAAACTAAGGGAGATAATATAGTAGGAACAATAGAAGTAGAGAAAAAAATGAACATTCAAGTTAATATACCATATGATAAGGGGTTTAAGATAAAAGTAGATGGAAAAGAAACTAAATATCAAGAAAGTATCGAAAATACAATGATATTTAAAGTTTCTAAAGGAAAACATAAAATTGAAATAATTTATGAAGCTTCTTGGAAAGCAGCAGGTAAGATTTTCTCATTTATAGGAATAGTTTTATGGATAATTGTAATCTTTTGCAAAAAACGCCAATTGATATATTGGGTTAAAAAAGCAGATAAGGATACTCAAAAATAGTTTAATTTTTAAATAAAGTTTTATATTAGGACTATAAAAAACTATGGAGATAATGAGGTGGAGAGAAACCACCTTTTATTTTTGCAACTAACGTTTTCTAACTTGCAACCAAAACTTGGTAGAAAAAATAAACTATATAAGATACTATACAATCAAATATTAAGAACATAAACAAAGGTACTTATGATATTAGTGTTCAAGAACCAATAAAGGAGTAAAATTATGTCAGCATTTCATTATCTTGGTTTAAAAGTAACAATAGCTTTAGTAATGATATTCTTGCCCTGTATGACAATAGGAGGTATGATTTATCTGTGTTTTCTTCTAAAACTCGTAGCATATAAACTAAAAAATGGTTGTCATCAACAATCAAGAAAAAAATAAAATAGAAGACATTATAAGAATGTCTTTGGTACTTAAATATTAAAAATTTATGTTGCACTAAGAGGCAAATGTCTATATTTTGAAAAAGCAAATGATAAATTAAAACGTATTATTAATGGATAGATAAAAGGTTAGACTCAAATAAAAAATCATGTTTTAGAACAATTAGTAAATTAGTATGGTTCCCTTTAAGTTACTCTGACAGAGTTATTTTAAAAATAATAAATGAAAGGCTTGACAAAATAAATAATTTTTTGTTTAAATAATTTAGGTAAATGATAATTTGTAGGGAGGATTTATGGACAAAAAGAAAAAGATGATAATCTTAATTATAATAGCATTTTTAATATTGATATTAGCTATAATACCATTTACTGCATCAATATATCTATATAACCAGTATTTTGGTATTAGATACGAAACTTATAAGCCATTATCACTTAGCTTAGAGGATTTTCCAGGGTTAAAAAGAGATAAATACGTGTTTAGTTCTAACAACAATCAAAAGTTAGTAGGATACAATTATTATTGTGAAAAAAGTGACATCAAAGGGGTTATAATAATTTCACATGGCTTTGGTGGAGGTGGACATAATTCTTATATGGATTGTGCTAATTACTTTGCTAAAAATGGATATTATGTTTTTGCTTATGACGGAACAGGAAATGATGAAAGCGAGGGAGAAACAGTTAAGGGATTGCCCCAGGGTGTAATAGATTTAGATTATGCAATATCTTTTGTGGAAAAACAAGAAGAATTTAAAAAATTACCAATCATGTTGTTTGGCCACAGTTGGGGAGGATACGCTGTGACTAGTGTATTAAACTATCATCCTGAAATAAAAGGCGTTGTATCTTTAGCTGGGTTTAACAAATCATCCGATTTAATAAAATCACAAGGGGAACAGATTGTGGGTAATATTATAAATATTTTAATGCCATATATAAATATATACGAAAAATTAAAATTTGGTGATTACGCTTCAAATACAAGCATGAAGGGATTTGAAAAAACAAAGGCCAATATTATGATTATTCATAGTGAAGATGATGATGTGGTTCAAAAAAAATACGGATACGACATCTATTATAAAAAATACAAGAATTCACCAAGATTTACTTTCGTTTCTTATAAAAATAAGGGACATAGCCAATTGTATTATTCAGACTCTGCCATTGACTATATAAACAAGTTAAATAGCAATTTTGCAAAACATTTTAAAGACACTAAAGTCACAGAAAAAGCAAAAGAAAGGTATATTAATAATAATCTAGATAGAACTATATGGACAAACTTACTTGACCAAGAATTATTTACTAAAATTGTAGAATTTTATGATTCTAATTTATGATATTATTCATAATTTATTATAGTTTAATCACAAAATAATTATTAAGAAGTACATGAAAGTATTGCCTTTTTTGTAAAAATAAGTATAATAGATTACGAAAAAAAGAGGTGGACATATGAGAAATTACATTCGTTACATTGTACTATTAGCATTCATCATAGCTGGGGCATTGCTAATAATATCTATTGTAAATAAGTTTTCAGAACCAGAAGTTTCTAAAGTAAATAATACGGTATCAACAGAAGAGAAAGAACCAATACAGGACAATAGCACCGATGCGTCTTCATCTACAAATGAAAAAGAACCTGAACAAAATAACTCTAATCAATCCACCACACAACCGAATGAAACAACCAATAATGTTGTTGTTCCCAATACAGGGGCAAGTCAAAATATGATATATACAATAATTGGTGTATTAACTGTTTGTCTAGGGATGATTTATATAAAAAAGCAAACCAAAAATTAAGACATCACTGATGTCTTTTTTTTGAACTCTCTTATTAAAAAAATGTTAAAAAGAGGTTGACAATTAGAATAGATATTAATATAATGCTAATAACAAGCGAACTTGTAAATTTTATATCGTACGATATTAATATAATGTTAATAAGAGGAGGGAATATGAACAAAGTCATAAATTTGGAAGTCTATAAAGGCATGTTAATTATAGTAGACATGGTCAAAGGTTTCACCGACGAAGGCGCTCTACATGATAAAGAAATTAAAAGAATCGTATTAAGGCAAAAAGAAATAATAGAAGAAGCACAAAAGAAGGGATATTTAATTGTTTTTGCAAAAGATACACATGATAAAAATTCAACAGAATTAAAACGGTTTGGTAATGTTGGTCACTGTATGAGAAATACCAGAGAAACAGAATTAACAGAACAATTACAACCATATGAAAATATGGAAAACACAATAATAATAGAAAAGAACAGTACTAGTTTTATGGAAGCTCCGAAATTTAGAGAAATAATGAAACGAGCTAAAAACGTAAAAGAAATCAATATTGTTGGTTGTTGCAGTGATATTTGCGTTTTTAACGGAGCAATGGGGCTAGCTAATTATTGTGATCAATGGAATCGAGATGTAGTAATAAAAGTTCATGAAGATGCAATTGCAACTTATAATGAAAGAAATCGACAAGAATATGTAGCAGCCGCTAAATTATTAGGACAGCAACAAGGAATTCAATATGTCAAAAAAGCAGCCTAAGAATGAGCTATTATTTTTTTTAAATATGATATTAATAAAATGATAAAAAGAAAAGAGGGATAAGTATGAATAATAAAACATTAATGACAGACTTTTATGAGCTAACAATGGCAGGGACATATTTTAATGAAGGGAAAGAAAAAGAACAAGTCTATTTTGATATTTTCTTTCGCAAAAACCCATTTAAAGGTGGATATACAATTAGTGGAGGATTAGATGAAACTATAAATTATATTAATAATTTCCATTTTGGAAAAGAAGAGTTAGAATACCTAAGAAAATTAGGAAAATTTGATGAGAAATTTTTGGATTATTTAAGTACTTTAAAGTTTAAAGGAGATATTTATGCTGTACCAGACGGAACAGTAGTATTTCCAAATGAGCCTGTATTAACAGTAAAAACTGATGTCATAACTGCCCAAATATTAGAAACGGCCTTACTTACTAATTTCAATCATGGAGCACTAGTAATAACAGCGGCTAAAAGAATTACCAATGAAGCGGGAAATATTCCGGTTATGGAGTTTGGGGCTAGACGAGCTAGAGGAGTAGATTCTGCGATAGAAGCTAGTAAATGTGCATACATTGGTGGGTGTGTAGGAACGTCTAATACATATGCTGGTATGAAATATGATGTTCCTGTAATGGGGACCATGGCTCATTCTTTGGTAACAGAAAGCGAAGATGAATATGAAGCATTTTTAAAATACGCCCAAAGTAATCCTGATAATTGTGTATTTTTAGTAGATACCTATGATACATTACGCAGCGGCATTCCCAATGCCATTAGAGTAGCCAATGAATATTTAACACCTAATGGCTATATATTCAAAGGAATTCGTATTGATAGTGGAGATTTAGCTTACTTATCAAAAGAAGCAAGAAAAATGTTAGATGAAGCAGGATATAAAGAACGTGAATTTTTAGACTAAATGCAGGTTTATGAAGTAACATTTAATTTACAAGACTTATTGCTGCTTTGGAATATA
>CALVYB010000020.1 GCA_944371955.1 uncultured Bacilli bacterium | reverse complement strand
TTGTACAAAAAAGATGAATCTGTGGATAAAACAAATTCATCTTTTCTTATTTTATAGAATTTTACCGGAACTCAAATTTGTTTAGTGCTTCTATTAAAATGTCCATGGCCATTTTAGGGTTTAAACTGCCCTTACTTTCTTTCATTACTTGTCCCATTAAGTACTTAATTGCACGATCTTTTCCAGCTTTGTAATCTATCACACTATCTGGGTTTTCATTTATAACTTTTTGAATCATCTCTTTAATAGTAGAATCATCAGTAATATTTTGTACGCCTTTTTCCTTGATAATTTCTTTTATTGTTTGGCCACTTTCCATAACAGTATCTATAATTTCTTTTAGATTTTTACTCGTTAAAGTACCATCACTTATATTATTAGTTAATTCTACAAATTTTTCTATTGTAAGGTGTGTTTTTGTAATTTCGGTTTCATTTTTATTTAGATAAGCAGAAATGTCACCTAATAATAAATTACTTGCTGTTTTAAAATCTATTTTTTCATTTAATAATGTATTTAAATAGTCACTCAAAGCTCTATTTTGTACTAACTTCGTAGCATTTACCTCACTAATTCCTAAACTTTCATACTTTTCTCTTCGTTCATCTGGTAACATAGGAATAGTTTTTCTAACCTCATCAATTTGTTCTTCTGTTATATAAACATATGGAATATCTGGTTCTGGGAAATAGCGATAATCATTTCCAGTTTCTTTTACTCGCATTAAAACAGTATCATTTAATTTGGAATCAAAGCGTCTTGTCTGTGGTAAGAAAGTTTCTCCTTTATCATAAAGAGCACTTTGACGTTTTATTTCCTTATCAATACTTAGCTTTACATTTGAAATAGAACCAATATTTTTTATTTCTGCTTTTGTACCAAACGGATCTGTTTCCTTTTTTCTGATAGATACATTAGCATCAGCTCTCATGGAACCTTCTTCTATCTTACAATCTGATACATCACTATAAAATAATAATTCCCTCAATTTTTCTAAGTATAGTTTTGCTTCTTCGCCACTTTCCATACATGGTTTAGTTACAATTTCTATCAAAGGGACACCAGCACGATTAAAATCTAATAGTGTTTTTGTTCCTCTATGGGTACTTTTGCAAGTATCCTCTTCAATATGCATTTCTTCAATTTCTATTTTTTTCTTTTTTCCATTTACTTCAATTTCTACATAACCGTCATAGCCAATTGGAGTTTCTGATTGTGTTATTTGATAATTTTTTGGAATATCTGGGTAAAAATAGTTTTTCCTATCAAAATGCATTTGTCTTCTGATTTTACAATTTAAAACTATTGCTGCTTTAATTGCAAGATTTAATACTTCCTTATTTAATGTAGGAAGAGTTCCTGGATAACCTAAATCTACAACATTCGTTAAAGAATTGGCCATCTTTCCGTAACCATTAATACTATTTGAAAATATCTTAGTATTTGTTTTTAATTCACAGTGTACTTCTATACCTACTGTTGGAATATAATTAGACATTTTCATCATCCTTTCTTGGATTTAAATTTAGGTTTAATTTTTGTTCTATAAAGCTTGCTAATTGATAGATAGTTGCTTCATCAAAGCTATTAGCAATGATATGTAATCCAATTGGCATATGTTCTTTTCCAAATCCGATTGGTAGAGAAAGACCAGGAAGTCCTGCCATATTTACTGGAATTACTAATACATCATCCATAAAGCTTTTTGATGGATCATCCATAGGGTCTGTTAAGTCATAAGCTGTTGTAGTAGTGGTTGGTCCAATGATTAAATCATAATTTTCGAATACTTTATCAAATTCTTTTTTCATATCATCTCTAATTGATAAAGCTTTATTATAATAGATTTTAGCATTTTCTCCACTTAATAAGTAAGAACCTACCATAATTCTTCTTTTTACTTCTTGTCCAAAACCATTTTTTCTTGTTTCTAAATATAAATCTTCTATATCTTTTGGATTTTCTATTGAATAACCATAACGAATTCCATCAAATCTAGCCAAATTAGAAGATGCTTCTCCCATAGCAATAATTTGATATAATGTTACCGCTTTATCTAAATACTTCATGTCTACATAATCTACTATTGCACCATTTTCTTCCAACATATTTTTTGTTTTTTCGACTTCTCTTCTTATTTCTTCTGTGACAATATCACTCATAAAATAATTTGGAAGAGCTATTTTCATTCCTTTAATATCTCGGCCGATTTTTCTCGTAAAATCTTCTGGCTCTTTATTAGCTGATGTTAAATCTTTGTCGTCTTCTCCTGCAATAACATTTAAAAGTAATGCATTTTCATAGACACTTCTAGTCATTGGCCCAATTTGGTCTAAGCTTGATGCAAAAGCAACCATCCCATAACGTGAAACTCTACCATATGTTGGTTTCATTCCAACAATTCCCGTATAACTAGCTGGTTGACGAATTGATCCTCCAGTATCAGTTCCTAGTGCAAACAATAAATCCCTTGCTGCTATGGTTGTGGCACTACCTCCTGATGATCCTCCAGAAATTTTTGTTTTATCCCAAGGGTTCTTTGGTGCTCCAAAATAACTAGTTCTGCTGCTTGAGCCCATAGCAAATTCATCCATATTTGTTTTTCCAATAATAATCATATCGTTGGCATTGATTTTTTCTACTACTGTTGCATCATATATCGGAATAAAGTTCTCTAGTATATGAGATGCACAAGTTGTTCTTAAATCTTTTGTTACAATATTATCTTTTATAGCAATAGGTAATCCAAATAATAGATTGTCTCCTACCTCTTTTTCTTCCAATTCTTTGGCTCTTTTTATCGCCGCTTCTTTATTTAATGTGATATAAGCATTTAACTCTTTATTTCTTTCAATTCTATTAAATGCCTCTTCCACCAAGTCTATTGGTTTAATTACTTTTTTCTTTAAGGCTTCATGAATTTCTTCAATTGTTTTATCTAACATATTATGCCTCCTCACCATCACTAATTACAATTGGTACCTCAATATAGTTACCACTATGTCTTGGCGCATTTTTTAATACTTCTTTTGGATTTAACATCTCTCCAGATTTATCTTCTCGAGCTATTGTATCTTTAGACCAGGGAGCAATCATTCTCTCCTCATCGTATCCTTCTACTTCTTTAATTTTATCCACATCATTTAAAAGTTTTTTTAACTCTACTTGGTATTTTTCAATTTCTTCCTCATCAATTTTAATTCTCGCTAGATGAGCTACATGTAATACTTCTTCTTTAGTTAATTGATCTTTCACTTTGGATTTCCTCCTTTAACTTTAGTTATTATATCATGTATACTTTAAGATGTAAATCAACGTAATTAAAACACCTTCATTTATACGGTGTATGGCATTTAAAAATTAAAAGCATAGAATCATGCATAAAAGTTTTACTCCTCACCTATAAGTGCAAATCTAAAACGATAAATATAATTTCTTAAAATATTATAAAAAAACAATACTTAATAATTATATATAACTATTTCATATTGTTTAACTTTAAACCAGTATAGGTATCATTTTCTCCTAATTGTTCCTTTAAAAAATTTACGCAAAATTTTTGCTAAAAATAAATATTTCGTTTCGATTCTATCTAATTACTTTTGATTCTAATAAAGTTTTCGTTTGATAATCATAATAATTAATAGTTAAATGCCAATTTAGATTTTCATGTATTCCTTGAATTACCATTGCATATGACATAGCTCTTAACTCAAATGTTGTCATTTGTAATTGATTTTGTCTTTCGCTAGTATAATACACGGATATTTTTTTGCCATCTTTATCAAAAGTTATATTATAATTTTTGTTTTTATTTTTAAAACTTTGTAATTCATTATCCATCATATCAGACATTGTTATTTCTATATCTTCTTTTGCTTCCACAACTATATTATTATTTTTGTTCTTCTTAAAACTCCATGCATTTATATTAAAATTATTCTCATCATTTGTTTAATTTCTTCATAATCTTTGGAGCTTATATTATTCATTAAGTTAGTAGTGAATTCTACAATTTTTTCTTTTTTCTATTATAGTATCTATTTTATATATTGTGAATAATCTTAAAATACATATTAAAATGATTATGCCTATTTTCTTATATTTTTTCACCAGATAATTTCTTCTTTCTATTACATTATCTCGAGATATAAGATTTGTTTTTTATTTTCCAATTTTTCAGTCATTTAAAAATACACTATTTTTTTACCAAATGTTCTTTGATATGTAAATAATTATTCTTCTAAATAATTTTTAATATGGACACTTCAAATTAATCATTTTGATTATTACTGTCATGTTCAGATAATTGATTAAATAAATTTTCATCAATTTTTAGTCGTATAACAGTCTTCTTTTGAGCTGCAAAATAAAACGATTTCCCCTCATTTATAATTTTGAACAGTGCTTCAATATCATTACTGTTTTTAAAAGTGTATAAATACGCAAAAGTAAGGATTGGATTTTCAAATTCCTGATAATCCTTCCCCGGCACTAAAAGAGAAAAAGCATAATCTCCTAATTTTTCCCTTAGCTCAATATTATTTATTTGATTAATACATTCTCCTCTTTTCTTTTTTTTAAAATTAAATAATCCCATAAAATTTCTCCTTATCAATCTATTCAATATTTATATCTTTTATCTATAGCTTATATTTAATTAAGATATATATTAATCATTTTTCATAAATATTATTAAAGAAATTAATAACCGTATCATTTACTTTATAACATACCTTATTATCTATATCTTGATTATAATACTTATAAAAATATGAACTAGCACAACCATCCCTATCTCCACATTGATATTCATAAGTTTGATAGTTACAGTTTTCAATTTCTGTATTAGTTAATATTTTGTCAAACTCTTCAGCTGGTATTACATAATTTTTGTTTTCAATTTCTCCATCAAGAGATCTATTAATCTCCATATTCATTTGAGTTTCATTTTGCTTTACTTTAACTTCAATTGAATCACTAATTGAACCATAAAAGTATCGATAATTTATTGATTGGTTTGTCTTATTGTATGTTAGTAGCTTACTATCAAAACCTTTAGTTTGATATTCATATTTTCCAGAGCAACTTAAATATACATTAACATCAAAGAAATTTTCCATACTGACTATATATTTATCATTTATTATTGAATAATAATAGTCAATATCAGCAGTTTCTTTAAACTTTAAAATCACATAGCCATCACAAGTATAACCTTCTTCTTCTAAACTATCTATAGAATGAACTGGTGTTGATATAGCTTTTAAAAATTCTGATAACGTTACTATATTTTTCTTTGAAACATCTATATTTAATTTTTTTAAATTCTCCGGTAATGTTACTGAATCGTGCAATGTTTCTTCAGCATATTTTGCATTTTCAATTAAAAATTTTTCACTATTGTAATAATTATTGTTCCTGATTGTAATTCGCACATTCTCTATAATAAACACACCAACAAACAAAGTTATCATTATAGATATAACTAGCATTATATATACAAGTATTGATTTAATTTTTTTATGATTCAATATAATACATATAATAATATTAGCAACATTAACAATTAATATTGCTGTAGTAATGAAAGAGGTTCCAACTAAAGATTGATTAAATATCATTCCCAATATCAATAAAATTATAGTTATAATAAATGGTATTAAGCATATATATTTAAATTTATAATTTTTATAGATTACTTCAGTTGAATTATTTGTTTGAATGTTATAATCTTTAAATTTCTGTAAATATAATATAGAGTGGATTCCTATAAAAATTCCTAATAAAAGATACACTATACCAAATAAAGACCCGTCACCAATTGATGTCAAAATCATTAAACCACTTATCACGATAGCCAAACTACTTACATGTTTGGTTATTTCTTTTTTATTAGAAATTAAAATTATTGAAAATACTATAAATATAATTGACTTTAAAAATATAGGTACCGCTTCATCATATCCTTGTCCCATAAATAATACATTTACAATTGTAAAAATTATCGCTATTATTAGTAACCCAATACCATCTTTGTGTAATAAATTTCTGTAATAAAATATGTCTTTCTCTTTTTTCATCTTGACTTTTTCCTTTCAATCCTATTCTATCATTAAAATATATATTTCAAATTTTTCTTTATTTACCAAGATTATTAAAATAAAAAAAGGAAGTCTAGTCTCCCTCTAACAACGTTATTCGTTATTACCTTTATCTTCATCATCATTTTTTTGTAGAGACCATTTGTTATATTCAGTTATTTTATTATCTGCCAAATAATTAGTGTAGTTTTCTTCACTCAAATTATTATAATTTTTTTCATCTAAGTATATTACTCTAGGCAAAATCTTATCATTGATTTTTTCTAAATCTAAAATCAGTTTTTTTGATTGTTCATTAAATTCTTCTATAGAATTAAAAGATTCTTTTACCATCACAAAAACAATAGTAGTATTTAAATCTTTATAATTCAAGAAATCTGTTAGTGTAGAATTATTATTAAAATCTCCAAAAATGCAATTCTCACCTAAATCAGTATATACTAAATTGTCATTAAAATATTTATCACTGTATGTTTTAATAAATTTTCTAAATTCATTTTCTATCAGTAAAGGAAAATAACTATCACAGTATTTATATCCATCTTTATCTTTATATCTTCTCACTTCAAAATCTTTTTCCACACCATCTATTGTTGTTGATAAATTTAATAAATCATAGGAATGATCCCATCCACTAGATATAAAGCCAACAACTTGATATGAACAAGGAAAATATTTACTACTTAAATGTTCTCGCATAGAATCAACAATCTCAGTGGATGTTTCAGCATTGTCCTTATCTCTAATCAAATTAAATAATTTGTTTACCACAACTAATGACACTATCAAGGATATTATACTAAAAATAAGTAATAAGGTAGAGCCAATTAAACTAATTATAGTTAAAATGTTTTTCTTTTTTACTCGTCTTATACTTAATATTAAACAGGCAATAGTAGTAATGACGCCAACCACATTTTTGCAAACAAATATTAATATTATAGAGATTATAAATAATATAAATTCTAAATTACTATTTTTATTTTTCATTTTTACACCCTCTTTTTTATTTTATCTATATTATTTTTAGATTTATTCAAATTAAACATTTCGGTCCCTTCATTTATAGATATCATATTTAAAATTATTGTTGTTTATTTGCATTAACTCTTGACCAAAGTAAACTTTCATTTTCTTCGTGAATATTAATCTAACTAAATAAAGTATCACTTTCTATTTTAATTTATTATAACATATTTTATATTTTTTCTTCCAGTTATTTCTATATTAAGAATAATGTAATAATTCTACTATAAAATCTTTTTTGTAATCAAAACTTCCATTTTGATTTTTTACTGTTTAAAAATCGTTTAATTATATCAAAAAAATAACTACTATTAGAGTTAGTAGTTATTTAAATTCGCATTTTTTAAACTATCGTTTTGATAGTTTACTTCTTTACTGTTCTATCAAGCAGTTACTCATATTTGCGCTGTTTGGCATTTCCTTTGTACCTAGTGTGAAGTTTTTCATTGTGCCCAAAACCGTTATTTTTTCTCCTTTTTGATAATTACTACGATTGGTTTGATTAGCCATGGAACATTTTATTTTTAGTGTATAATCATTATCTGGATCTTTATATCTTAATATGAGTTGTTCCTCTCTTATCTTATAGATGCTACCGGTTATTTTCATAAATTGTCTGGCATATTGATTAGCAGTTTGTTCTGGATTATTTCTAAATTCTATTGCTAGCTCTAATACAGATAATTCTATTGGATTTGTAGAATATGGCATTGACCAATAGCCTACCACACTATCTTGTCTTCCTTGCTTTTGATGATATTTAATGACTTTATACCCTAGTCCATAGAATTCTTCAGTTCCGCCATCATCATATATTTTTGTACGTATAGCAAAATAAGGACCTGTCTCATATTTAGTAATGCAAATAACATCAGTCACAATCATGATACAAACTGCAATTGCTAAAGTACAAATAATATTCGTAAAGAATTGTAAACGAGATTTTTTTTGACTATCACTGCTAATATCATATATACCATAGTCTTCATAAGATGGTTCAGTTATTATCTTTTTATTTTTTCTCATATTTATCACTATCCTTTAATATCCACATCGTTTATAACCCAAAGTTAGTTTCTTAATATTTTGATAATCATCCTGCATCTTATCTGTATATTGTTCTAACAAATCACTAGCATTTCTGCAAATCTCTATTCCTTTAGCTTGCAATATCTGTAATTCTCGTGGGGAAAATGGAACAACTTCACACTTTGAAAAGAACTCTAAACTATCACTATTATTTTTCAAAATATTACTTCTAACTGTCTCAGATAAATCAAAGTCAATCATTACACTTACTGCAACGTCTAACAGAACTCTTTTACTATCATTCTTATTTAAAGGATTATTCCTAATTTTTTGAATGTAAAAATTAAAAGGGTCTAATAATGTCATAGTTGGAACATAAAGTACTTCTAAATGATTGCAAGCATCTTTTGGAATATTATGATGGGAAAATATATTAGGATTCATACGTCTTTTAATTGCAGCATTTTCTTCTAGTGGTTGTCGTGCATATCCGTATCTACTTCCTATCAAAGAAAAGCCTGAAGAATTGTCTAACACTTGTAAGATTTTATAGAAATGCGTACTTACATTTCTACAGCATCCATTACCACAAGCGATAGAAATAGAACGATCTATCACCAATTCATCAGGCTCTGAATTAGCGCAAAAAGTTCTATATGCTGAAAAATATCCATTCCATAACAAATAATAATACACTGACATTATCATCAAATTGCTTTTTTGAGGTAATAATTTATCAATTAAGTTTGCCTCTTGCTGAATAACTTGATTGTGTAAATCACATAAATTGGATTGTTCAGAATATCTTCTATATTTTTGAAAATATTGATGATAATAATTATAATATAATGAACTTTTATCCATCCTTCTCCCCCCTCTTTTTATACCGGATATTATAATCTTTTTGGTTCATTTTGTAAAGAAAACAGTAGCTAGAGCTACTGTAATTTATTTTTAAATTCTTCTTCTGTCCAGATAGGTATTCCTAATTTTAATGCCTTTTCGTATTTACTTCCGGGTTTTTCTCCGACGATAACAACAGAAGTCTTCTTTGATACAGACTCTACTGTTTTGCCTCCTAATGATTCTATTTTCTCCTGTGCTTCTTCTCTTGTAAACATTGTTAAGCTACCAGTTAAAACAAAGCTTTTCCCACTAAACTCTTCATTTTCTACTATTTCTTGTCCTAAATAAATAGTATTAATTCCTAAATCAATTAATTCCTCTACTATAGCTCGATGGTGCTCATCATTAAAATAATCTACTATACTTTTAGCAATAATATCTCCTATATCTGGAACTTTTGTTAACTCTTCTTCTGTTTGATTCATTAGATTTTCTAATGTCTTATATTTTTGAGCTAATAATTTGGCGGTCTTGGCACCAACATGGGGGATTCCTAATCCAAATATTAATTTTTCTAAAGAATTATTTTTACTTACTTCAATCGCATTTAATAGGTTGGTTACTGATTTTTCTCCATACCCTTCTAGTCTAGTTAAATCTTTCTCATGTTCTTTTAAAGAATAAATATCTGGGATAGTTGCGATAAAATGGAAGTTATAAAAATCTTCCATAATTCTATCTCCTAATCCGTCAATATTCATAGCATCTCTTGATACAAAGTGAATTAATCCCTCAATATTTCTAGCAGGGCATTTTTTATTTGGGCAGTAATAGTCTACTTGACCATCTTTTTTTACTAGTGGTGCGTTACACATTGGACAATTTTTGATCATTTCGAAATTTTGTTCTTTTCCTGTCCGTCTTTCCTTTTTTACTTCTACAACTTCAGGAATCACATCTCCAGCTTTTCGGATTGATACGATATCTCCTACTTTTAAATCTTTTTCTTTTACATAGTCTTCGTTATGAAGAGTTGCTCTAGAGATTGTCGAACCCGCAACAATTACTGGATCTAATACTGCATTTGGGGTGATTTGCCCAGTTCTACCTACTGTAAAAATAATATTTGTTAGCTTGGTTAACACTTCTTTCGCAGGAAATTTATATGCAGTTGCCCATTTGGGATATTTGGCAGTAGAACCTAACTTTTGTTGATCATCAATACTGTTTACCTTAATTACGATTCCGTCGATATCATATGGAAGACTTTCTCTTTCGTGTCCCTTTTCCTCAATGAATTCCAACACTTCATGAATATTTTTTACTACCCTATTATTGGGATTTATTTTAAATCCTAGCTTTCTCATGTACTCTAAAGCTTCACTATGAGTGTGAATTCCATATTCTAAAGGGTTTGGTAAATGATAGATAAAATTATCTAATTTCCTTTGTGCAGCCACCTTAGAATCTAACTGTCTGATAGAACCTGCTGCTGCATTACGACAGTTTTGAAGTAGTGGTTGGCCGTTCTTTTTTCTCTCTTCATTTAGTTTGTCTAGAGTTTTTTTATTCATGAAAATTTCACCACGAACTTCAATATCCACTTCTTCTTTTAATTTTAATGGTATCACTTTAATGGTTTTGGCATTATGCGTAATATCTTCACCAATTGTTCCATCTCCACGAGTAGCTGCTCTAACTAACTTGCCTTTTTCATATAGTAGTGACACAGATAATCCATCTATTTTTAATTCACATACATACTCTGGATGAAAGCCTTCTTTTTGAATTCTTTCATCAAAAGCAATTACTTCACTTTCTGAAAACACATCACTCAATGACATCATTGGTATTTTATGTGCCACCTTGTCGAATCCCTCAATTATTTTTCCTCCAGCATGTTGTGTTGGAGAATCCTCACGTATCCATTCAGGATGACTTTCTTCTATTTCTATTAATTCTCGTAAATATTTATCATACTCTTGATCTGTTATAGTAGGATTGTCTAACGTATGATAATTATAATCAGCTTCGTTAATAATATCTATTAATTCTTCCATTCTTTCTTTCATATCTAATCACCATTATTAGTATATCATTTTTGGATATTAAAAAAAAGAACCCTTAGGTTCTAATCTCTTCTTTTTCCAAAAAGTTCTAATAGTCTAATAAATAAGTTAATGAAATCTAAATATAATTGAAAGGCACCATATACCGCAGCTCTTTCTTCTCCTATTACCAACATTAACTGTTTTACTTTATTAACGTCGTAGGCTATATAAGCAATAAATATTAATACTCCTAAAATTGTTAATGCTGTATCAAACATTGAGCTTTTGAATATAAGCATATTTAATAATCCACCTACAATAATACCTATTAATGCTATCAAAGCAATATTGCCTATTTTTGTTAAATCTCTTTTTGTTGTATATCCATAAAATGCTAATAAAGCAAATATAATAGCTGTGATTATGAAGATGCTAATTAAAGATGATACTTCAAACACTACAAATATTACTGAAAAAGTCACTCCGGTTAATATAGAATATACAATATATAAAATCTTCATTGTTAAAGGATTCATTTTTGCAAGTCTTATTCCTAACACAAGTGCTATTACTATTTCGGCAATTACAATAGGTAAAATTCCTATAGATAATACATTTAACATTAATGGGATATTTAATGTTAATGCGTATCCACTAGCGAATGTTATTAATAAACCTATAAATAACCATGTAAACATTTTTGGATAAAGTTCTGAATTTGAATTATTTTCGTTCATTTTTTCTCCTTAATCATTGTTCTAATAACTTCCGTTATCTTCTTTATTATATCATATTCCTAAATAAATAGAAATATTTTAATCTTTCCACAGGTTTTGGGGATATGTTTTTTCTTCTATCATTTTTGAAAAAGCATCTTTTATTATTTCTTTATCTTCTTGATAAGTTATTCCGTACCATTTAGCATCCGTAATCATTAAATCTACTATTTTTTCTTCATAGTTCATACTGTTACTCAAAACCGTAGGAATTTGATATTCTTTTTTTGATAAATCTTCTTTATTAGATTCTAAAAATTGGTGAAAGTATTTTTCTAAAATATTGAAAAAGTCTTTCGAAAATAGTAACAGGTTCATAGATACTGGGGTATTTTCTTTTAACTCTGTTTCTTCTCCTGTCGCTTCTGATTTAGCCATAATTTTATTGTTTATTTTTTCTACTCTATGTTCTACCACTTTTAATAATTTATTGTCCATTTCATAACATATACCTCTAGAACAAGTACCTGATGGACTTAATGTATTTTTTATTAAATAAGCAATCATTCCATAATGACCAGCACGCATATTATCTAAATAATCACTTGCTTTTTTAATGGCATCATATCCATAAAAATCATCGGCATTTATTATTGCAAAGGGTTCATTAATCTTTTCTTTTGCACAAAGAATCGCATGTGCTGTTCCTAGCGGTTTTTTTCTTTCACTTACCTTGTCTTGGTATTCTTTTGGAACTAATCTATTGTCTTGAAACACATATTCTACTTTTATATGTGATTCTATTCTATTTCCAATGGTTTCTTTAAAAATTTCATAGTGTTCTTCTTTAATCACAAACACTACCTTATTAAATCCTGCTTTTTTAGCATCATAAATAGAATAATCAATAATAAATTCACCGTTGGGACCAACTGGTTCTATTTGCTTTAAGCCTCCAAACCTGCTTCCCATTCCTGCCGCTAATATTAATAAAGTTTTTTCTTTCATTTACTCCCTCCATAAATCGTTAGGGTACATTTTTGTTTCTACTAATTTTTTTATAGCCTCTGTTACTAACTTTTTATCTTCTTTATATGTCACACCATACCAATTAGCCGTTGTTTCTAGCACATTGACCTGTTTTTTTCCTTCGGCTACTAATTCATTTAATACAATAGGGATTAAATATTCACAAGAGTCTAATTTGTTTTTATTTTTTTCTAAGAACGATGAAAATCTGGCTTCTAATATTTTAAATAGGTCCGGTGTAAATAATAAGAAATTCATAGAGGCGATAGTATCTTTGCTTGATATAAATGGTTCTTTATCCTCCAATGGATGTACATCAACTATATCACCAGTTAATGTTACTGTACTTTCTGTTAATTTAATTAATTTTCCATTTTCATCTACTTCACAGACTCCTCTTTTTGCAGATCCGTTTGGTGTTAACGTATTACCCAAGCGATATGCTACCATTCCATAATGATTTTGTGGTACATCATCAAGATAAATGGCAGCTTTCTCATACGCATCATATCCATAAAAATCATCGGCATTTATTATGGCAAAAGGTTCATTAATCTTTTCTTTTGCGCAAAGAATCGCATGGGCCGTTCCCAATGGTTTTTTTCTTTCTTTTAATATTTCTTTATATTCTTCTGGTACATTATCATTTTTTTGAAATGCATATTCTGTTGTTATATAAGGTTCTACTCTTTTTCCAATCGTTTCTTTAAAGAGATTATAGTTTTCTTCTTTTATTACAAATACGACCTTATCGAAACCTGCTTTTTTAGCATCATAAATAGAATAATCAATAATAAACTCACCATTTGGGCCAACTGGTTCTATTTGTTTTAATCCTCCAAATCTACTGCCCATTCCTGCTGCTAATATTAATAGTGTCTTTTTCATTACTTACCTCCTAAATCTTTTGACATTATTTATTTTAAATTTTATCTTATTTCTACTAGTGTATTCATAAGGGTAAATAATCTGTTTCTTAATGTTTTATTTTTTAAAGAAACTTGATTGTACCCTTATAAAATATCTTTTCTAACACTAATCTGTAATATTGATTTAGTTATTTTCTATTGGTGGTAATTCTTATAGACTTAAGTTTATTTTTTTAGATTAGATATTTGTTTTTCTATAATTATTTATTTTCTATTAAACTTTAGATAGTTTCTTATGATTTTTCATTAATTTTTTAATTCCGTGAGGATGTTTAAACGCAACACTTACTAATGTGTTAGTCACTTCAACTACTCTACCAGTACCAAATGTTTCATGATATACATAATCTCCTACTTGATAATCTATATCTTCTTCTCTAAACATCACTTCAGTATCTACTTTTTTCTCTTGTCTTGGTAATTCTTCTTCTTTTACATTGGTTTCTATTAAGTCCTTATTTATTTCTCCAATAAATCTACTCACTGGATTAATTTGCTCTTTACCAAATAAAGTTCTACGTCTGGCATTTATTAAGTGAAGATCATCTTTAGCCCGAGTAATTGCAACATAACATAATCTTCTTTCTTCTTCTAACTCACTAGTTTCCATTAATGAATTCATATGAGGGAAAATTCCTTCTTCCATACCAACTACAAAAACATGATTAAACTCCAATCCTTTGACAGAATGTACAGTCATTAGACTTACTCTATTTGGATCATCTTTATATTCTTCTACATCGCTAATTAAGCTTATTTCTAGTAAGAAATCTTCTAGTGAAACCAACCCTTCTCTTTCTTCGAAGGATTTTGTAATAGATTTGAACTCCTCTAAATTTTCTAGTCTTACTTCTGACTCTAACGTTTTTTCACTTTCTAATTCTTGTCTCATACCTGATGCATCTAATACCTTATCAATTAATTCTGTTAAAGTTAATTCTTCAGATAATGTCTTTAGTTGTTCTATGGTATTTTTAAACTCTAGTTCTTTTCCTGAAGAGATAGCTTCATAAATACTAGTTCCTGTTTCATCAGCTTTTAGTGTTAGATTTTCTATGGTCTTTAATCCAATTCCACGTTTTGGAGTATTAATTACTCGAAGCAAGCTGACATTATCTTTAGAATTGTGGATTAATCTTAAATAAGCTATTAAATCTTTAATTTCTTTTCTTGAATAGAAATAAAAACTTCCAATTACTCGGTAAGGCATATTTTCTTTTAACATTTCTTCTTCTAAAACACGAGATTGGGCATTTGTTCTATAAAGAACTGCTATATCTTTATATTCTACATCTTTATTTCTTAATTCCTTGATTTTTCTTATTACATATTGTGCTTCATCTCGTTCATTATATGCTCTATAATACTTGATCTTTTCTCCTTTTCCACGGGAAGTCCAAAGATTTTTATCTTTTCTTTGAGTATTATTTTTAATAACTTGATTGGCAGCATCCAAAATAGTACTTGTTGAACGATAATTTTCTTCTAACAAAATTGTTTTTGCATCTTTGTAGTCTTTTTCAAAGTTTAAAATATTTTTATAATTGGCTCCACGGAAACTATAGATACTTTGTGAATCATCTCCGACACAAGTTATTTTTCTACTTTTGGCACTAATTAATTTTGATAAGATATATTGTGCTTCATTTGTATCTTGATACTCATCAATTAAAATGTATTGGTATAGTTCTTGATATCTTTGTAATACACTTGGATTTTCTTTAAATAGTTTGATTGGTAATAATAATAAATCATCAAAATCTACAGAATTATTTTTCTTTAGTTTTTCTTCATACTTTTCATAGACTTTATGCATTACTTTTTCATAATCACTAACTGCATATCTTTCGTACATTTCTGGTGTCATCATTTCATTTTTACAGCTACTAATTTTATTTCTAATAGCTCTAGGATTATAGATTTTTGGATCATAGCCCAAATCTTTTATTATTTTTTTTACTACAGTTAAGGAATCGTCACTATCCATAATAACAAAATTTGCTTCATATCCTAGCTTAGCATAGTTTTCTCTTAATAGTTTTAAACCAAAGCTATGAAAGGTAGAAACTTGAACTTTTTGTGCTAAATCGCCAATTATTCCATATAGTCTATCTTTCATTTCTTTTGCTGCTTTATTGGTAAAAGTAATTGCTAAAACATTATAAGGATAAGCAAAACCCTCTTCAATTAAGTATGCTATCTTAGTAGTTAAAGTTTTGGTCTTTCCTGCACCAGCTCCAGCAATAATTAGTAGTGGTCCTTCATTATAAAGAACTGCTTCTTTCTGTTTATCATTTAAGCCTTCTAACATCTTATACCTACTTTCTAATACCATTATATCTTATTTTAATAATTAAGAAAAGAAAAATCACTAGGTCCTAGTGATTACTTATTTTTTTCCTATTAATTGATAAAAATCATTCATGCTGATTTTTTTATTTTCTTCTCTTCCTTCTAATGATGCCTGCTGTTGTTCGTTTTTCTTATAGTTTTTTAATAAAGCTAGTACTTTTTTGTAATCTTCCAATGTTAATAGGTTATCAAAAACATCTAGTTCTTGTCTTGGTGGTGAAGATTCCTTTTTGGTTGATACTGGTTTAGTAACTATTAATGGTTGCGTTGTAATGGTAATTTTACTTGGCTTCTTAGAAACCTGTTTTGGTTTTGACTCTTCTTTTTCTTTTGGTGAATAATCTTTGGGCTGCTTATTATTATTATTTAACATGATATCTAAAAATTGAGGAGTTTCATCCGTTATAAAATTTGGTATATCCATTAAATAGCCATTATCATTTTGAACAGAGTCTTTCATGAAGTCTACTATACTTGATGGTTCTTTATTGTCTTCTTTTTCTATTTCTTTTTTTCTCTTTGCTGGCCCATAGACTACATTAGGGAGTTCTGTTTTTATAATACTATCTGGTAATAGCTTCTTATAAACAGTTTCTATTTTGATAACTTCTTCTTTTGGTGGTTGTTCTATTATAGGAGGTACTGTTATACTCTCTAAACTGTCTTTATTTTCTATTATTTTGTTTTCCTGATAGATCCTAATTATTTTATAAGTTGCTAAAAATAATATCCATACAATGAAAACTGTACTTGATAGTTCAATTAAAGCTAGTGCATTTTTATTTTGATATATTGAAGTTTGATCAAATATATTTAATTTGTTTTTGGTAATTATGTTAATAATTAAAATTAATATGTAATGCATTATGCAAAACATTATAGTATTTATTGTTCTAATTCCTTTTGTTATTTTCTCATTAAATACACTAATCCACAAAATAATATTGGTTGTAATAATTGCTGCAAAATAGATTGCTAAATTTGGAAAATATATGACAATAAAGAAGTTATTCATCATGTAGTCAAACAAGCTAAATAACTGTTCTTTATAAAATAGTAAAGAAACAATAATTATTGATCCGTAAATAGCTATACATGCAAATTTATTTGTTTTTTTGTTTTTCTTATTTGTTGTAATCAATAATATCCCTAGAACAATTAAAATTATAATTACTATTGTAAACATTCCGGAAGATGATGTGACATCTCCTAAAACTTTCAATTTATCTAATAGTGATAATCTCGACATCATCTTCACCCCCCTACTTCACTCTTTTACTCTGCTTCTACTGTTTCTAGTTCTGCAATATAAATTGTCTGTGTTGTTTCGTCATTGTTGGTACAAGTTACTAGTGTTAATGTTGTCTTATCATAATTACGGTAAATTGCTATTTTACCTGTTTTTGGTTGTTTATATATATTTGTCAATTTATATGTATATTTTTTGTTTTTATAAGTTATGTAAGCTTTGTCTCCTACACTCAACCGATAAAGCTCATTAAAGAATGCTTTCCAGCCAGTTCCTGAATGCCCTGCTAAAATAAAGTTGCCTCTTTCTACATCTGGATAGGTAGATCCTTCTATAACCATAATGTTTTTTTCTACATCGTTCTCACTTGAACGTTTATCTACAAAGCCTTTGTTTAAATTTATTTTAGGTATTGAGAGATATCCAATATATTCATCTGTATATGTATCACTTTCTTCTACTGCTTCTGTTTCTCCCTCAGTTTCTTCAATAATTTGATTAGCTATTTTATTTTCTTGATTCGATTCATAAAATATATTCGCCATATAATCATACGCGTATACTTTTTTTGTTTGGATGTAGTTATATGAAATAAAGAATCCCCCAATTAGTGTTAGGACGGCACCTATTATGGCTGTAACACTTGGAGAGATTCTTTTTTCTTTATATTCTTTGTTTACTGTTCTTTTGAACAAATCTAATTCCACCGCCGATAATTACAAGACCTAAAATAACTAATACTATTGAACTTGCTGCACCTGTATCTGGAACATCTACTATTGGAGCATTTTCTATTGTTATTTGGTGTGAAACATGTTCTGCATCTAAAGTGAAACTGTATATTTCATCACTTTTTTGGTAACCATTTGGAGCACTTATCTCTTCTACTGTATAAGTTCCATCTTTTAATCCTGTTAAAACATATGGATCAGTAGTCGATGTAAACCTTACTACTTCTTTTCCATCAGCATCTCTTACTACGATTACGGCTCCTGCTAATGGTTTACCTGTTGACTTATCTATTTTAACAATATTCACTACGCGTTCTTTTGCTTCATTATAAAATTTTATTTGTTGCTCTCTATGATTATCGTCAATTGTAAATTTTACTACTTCTTTAGATAATTCATATCCTGATGGTGCTTTAGTTTCTTCTACTGTATAAGTACCATTAGGTAAATTTTTAATTATATGTCCGGCTGTTGTTGAAGTCCAACTGGCAATTATATTTCCTTTTGAATCTTTCAACACAAGCTCAGCTCCAGCTATTGCATTTCCAGTTGCTTTATCAATTTTAATAATTGTTATTTTTGATGTTGAAATTGATAAATCTATTGATGTTTCAACCTTTTCTTCAGTTGGACTAATAACTGAAGGTGTAATATTTTGCTGACTTTGTACTTCTGGTTGATACTCATAAGCTTTGTATACTTTTCCGGTTGCACTGATTTTTACTTTAACTGTTGCTTTTGTTCCTTCTATTTTAGAAGCTGGTACTTTTACCTTGAATGTTTCATTTGCTGAGAAAGTAGTTTTCTCTTTACCATTTTTATCAATTATTATTGCTCCTTGTGGACCAGATGTTATTGTTACCTTATAATCTGATATATTGGTTGATGACACTTTTACTTCTTCTGATATATAATTTTTTCCGTCACTTGTCATAGACATTGTACTATCAGATACGCTGGCTTTAATTGTTGTTTTTTGGTAACCTCTGGCTTTAGCAATTTTAGCATCTGATACTAATTTTTTGATATATGGTCTTAAGTTGTATGGATCAGAACCATTTGTTTTAAATGATGTAGATAGATTTGATGAACCAGTTGTATCGTCTAAATACCACCATAAAGCTGTTTGCGTAATATAATAATCCTTTAGTCTTTCCCCAGTAAAACTTTTTGTAGGATATCCGTTTAACATAATATAAGCTATTCCAGCATCTAATTCTCCTACTAAATAAGCTGTAGAGTTTTTTGCTGTATATTTATGCATGTTTAAACAATACATAAGTTCACCTGATGTTGAAACTTTAGTATCAAAGCCAACTCCTGCGATATAGCCAGAAATAAATTCTGGATTCCCTAACTCAATTTTTTGTGGAACTGCATTTACAGTTGTTGTTAGAGTGCAGAAACTGACAACAGCAAGTAATAATGCCACTAGAATTTTTTTAAATCTTTTCTTCATATCTTTTCCCCCTCCAATGTGGCTATATTATACCACAAAGAACTAATTTTTTCAAGATAATTAATATATAATTTTCTTTCTAACTAATATTATATTCTTTTTGGGGCATTTTGAAAAGGATTTTGGCTATTTATCCGCGACGACTCCAACTTATGGAGTTTCCATTTGTTTGAGTTGTATTTATATAATTTTCTGAAGTGTTATATTTTTCTAATAATATATTGACCGGAATTACAATAATTAGTGTTAATAAGATTGTGAAAAGCATAGTTTCTATCATAAAAAAGATACCCTTTTCTTCACTTTTAAATATCTCTTTAGGCGATACTTTCCCTGCTTTTGTATAAAATAGAAATATAACCGATCCTACTAGGGCAATTCCTAATACAATGATTACTAAAATTTGTAAAAAACTTAAACTAGGGTTTACAGCTATTACTTGTTCAATCCCATAGTTTCGATATACAGCCTCTCCATTGTGAGAGAAAGCATAATAAATTGTATAACTAATTCCTATTAGTGCAATTATTATAATTAACAAACATATGCGAACGTATTCGTTCAATTTATTCTTCAATTTATCACGTATAATCTAATTATGTGAATTTTTCACATAATTAGAAACTCCTTTCTTTATAATTTTTGTAGTATAACTG
>CALVYB010000019.1 GCA_944371955.1 uncultured Bacilli bacterium | reverse complement strand
CTCGGTGACATATAATATTACTGCTGGGACATTTTTGCAAGTTAACACTTAAGACATTATCACAAATTAATCATAAAGTTTATGGATCATGATTATAAAAGTTTGACAAAAAAGTAAAATTATGTTAGCATGAGTTTATTAAAAATGATGAGGAAAAGAAGTAATTATCTTAACTTTTTGTAGAGAGTTCGTGTTGGGTGAAAACGAATAAAAGCAGATAGTGAATAACATTTCTGAGTGCTTAAAGAATAAAGTAGACTAGGCCGGTAGTAGACCGTTATATTTACTAGATTTGATAGAATCGAAAGAGTGATTATAGAGAAAAAATAATCTTTATAATAAATTGGGTGGCACCGCGGAAGACTAGTTTCGTCCCATAGTACTATTTGAGTATTGTGGTACGTACTAGTCTTTTTTATTTAGGGAGGTGTTTGTTTTTATTGATAGATAATTGTAAAGAGAAATTTATAAATTGGGTATAATATAAATAAAAGAATTTAACATATATAATATTTATATTTGATTAGATTTTTGAGTTTTATTAAATTCTAGAGCTAGTGGCAAATAAATAATATATTAATAAAGGAGGAATATTTATGATAATAGATGCAAAAGAGTTATATGAAAAAATAGATGGTTATATGGGTAAGGAAGTTACTATTCAAGGATGGATTCGTAATCATCGTAAGCAAAAGGAATTTGGTTTTATTGATTTTTCTGATGGTACTTGTTTTAGTCATATTCAAGTGATTTATGATAATAAATTAGAGAAATTTGATGAAATTCAAAAGTATCATGTTGGTAGTGCAATTGAAGTTATGGGTAAAGTAGTAGAATCTCCTAAGGAAGGTCAAGCTTTTGAAATACAGGCTAGTGCAGTTATTTTATTAGGTGATTGTCCAGAGGATTATCCTATTCAACCTAAGAAACATTCTCGGGAATTTTTAAGAGAACAAGCTTATTTGAGACCTAGAACAAACTTATTTCAAGCTGTTTTTCGCGTAAGAAGTGTTGCGGCTTATGCGATTCATAAATATTTTCAAGCTAAGGGATATGTATATTTTCATGCTCCTCTTATTACAGCTAGTGATTGTGAGGGCGCAGGCGAGATGTTTCATGTTACGTGTATGGATTTAGAAAATGTTCCAAAAGTTGATGGAGTAGTAGATTATAGTAAGGATATGTTTGAAAAACCTGCTTCTTTGACAGTTTCTGGTCAATTAGAAGCTGAAACTTTTGCATTAGCTTATAAGAAGACTTATACTTTTGGTCCAACATTTAGAGCAGAACATTCTAATACCAAAGTGCACGCTAATGAATTTTGGATGATTGAACCAGAAATTGCTTTTTGTGATTTGAATCAAGATATGGAAATTATGGAAGAAATGTTAAAATATGTTGTTGGTTATGTTTTGGAACATTGTAAAGAAGAGATGTCTTTTTTAGATAAGTTTGTTGAAGTGGGATTACTTAATAAACTTACTAAATTAGTAAATTCTAAATTTACGCGAGTTACACACAAAGAAGTTATTGATATTTTACAAAAAGCTGATGTTAAATGGGAGTTTGAACCAATTCAAGGTCAGGACATTGCTAAAGAACACGAAAAATATATTACAGAATATTTTGATGGCCCAGTCTTTATTACCGATTGGCCTAAAGATATTAAAGCTTTCTATATGAAACAAAATCCAGATGGTGAAACTGTTGCGGCAGTAGATTTGGAAGTTCCAGGAGCTGGTGAGATTATGGGAGGAAGTCAAAGAGAAGAGGATTATGATAAACTTGTTTCTCGTATGAAAGAATTAGGTATGGACATGAGTGAATTAGATTGGTATATTAACCTTCGTAAGTTTGGTGGTTGTGTTCATTCTGGCTTTGGTATGGGATTTGAACGTTTATTAATATATCTAACAGGTGTTGAAAATATTCGTGATGTTATTCCATATCCTAGAACTCCAGGAAATTGTGCTTTTTAAGTTTACAGTATAGTCTGTAAACTTTTTTTGTTTTTCTTTCATTTTGTTTTTGTTGTGATATACTAACTTTTGCAAAAGAGGGATTGCATGGAAAAAATTTATGATTATGTTTTACAAAAGGAGACACATATTGGGTTATTGAGAGCTACTCAAGAAGATGCGGTTGTTGCGTTAGTGCATCCAGAGAATGATAAAATTAAGTTGTTAGCTGTTGCTGATGGAATGGGTGGAAAACAATATGGTGATGTTGTTGCTAATTATGTATTAGAAAAATTTGGTTACTGGTTTTTAGAACAACCGTTATCTTCATTTTATGATATTGATGAGTTAAAAGAAAAACTTACTAATTTAGTTATGGAATGTAATTATCATTTTATTCTACAATATGGTGCTGAGCAGGTTGGAACTACTTTAACATTAGCGTTAGTTTTGAAAGATGATACGGTGCTAGTTCATTTGGGAGATTCTCGTTGTTATTTTTATAAAAATGGGGAAATTAAACAAATGACCGAAGATGACAGTGATGTTTGGTTATACTATAAGTATCAACATATAAATAAAGAATGGTTACGTTATTTTTCTACTAGTAATATTATTCATAACTGTATTGGAATTTCTTTCAATTTATGCAGACCTCATATTTATATTTATCCAAATGATAGTTATAAAACTTTATTACTTACAACTGATGGAGTTACAGATTTTTTGACAGATTCTATATTGCAACGAATAGTAAGGGATAATGATATCCGAACTGTTTCAAAAAAAATTATTGATGAAGCTATTTTTGTTGATCAGAATCTTTTTGTGCCTAGCGAATTAAAGAAATGTTCCTATGATAGTTATTTAGTTCCTGTTCGAGGTCGTGATAATGCTAGTGTTGTTTTATTTTCAAAATTATAATTTTGTATAACTTTTTATATTTTGCTCATCCTATTAACAGGAGGGATGATTTATGAAAAGTTTTGCTAAATTTGCTTTTGGTTTTTGTTTTGTATTACTTTTTTTAGCAGGATGTAGTATGTCTATGAATACTCCTACTAGTAAGGTAGAGGAATTTTTAGGTAAGTATCAGAACATGGATGATGATGTTATTGTGCAGTTAGATCAGGTCCTTTCTGATGATGATACTATGAATGATGAGCAAAAGGAACAGTACCGTGCAATTTTAGAAAAGCAATACCAAAATTTATCTTATAAAATTGAAAATGAAGATGTTAATGGTGATGAAGCTACTGTTGATGTAGAAATTGAAGTCTTAGATTATGCCACTACTATTAATACCGCCAAAAAGTATTATGAGGAACATAAAGATGAAATTGAAAATAAATATAAAGAAGAACAATCTGACAACGATAATGTTATAGAAGATTCTGTGGAAGGTGGAGAAGAGGCAATCGAAAAGAGTGCTGCTTATATTAATTATAAACTGCAGGAATTACAAAATGTTAATGATACAACAACATATAATATTACTTTCTATTTGGCTAAAAAAGATGGTAAATGGCAGTTAGAAAATATTACAGATTTAGATTTACAAAAAATTCATGGTTTATATGAGGGATAGATATTAGGGAATATCTATTTTTTTTAATAATTATTTATAATTTGACTTTTTTTTTAAAGTTAATTTTGTTATACTTATAGATAGAATAGAGGGTGTTAGCGTGATAGGTAAAATTGAAGAAATAATTAATAATAGCGTTACTATAAAATTAGATATTAATATTAATGAACAACCTAACTTGGTTAATCTTCACGTGGTTTTTGAAGATGGAAGTAATAAAAAGGTTGTTGCTGAAATTGCTAATGTTAATCAAACTACAATGATTGCTAATGTAGTTGGTGAAATAAATGATGGTAGATTTACGCCTGGTGCAAGTTCGAAACCAGCTTTTAAATCTAGCATTCGTTTGATTACTATGGAAGAATTAGCGTTACTTTTTGGTAAGCAAGCTACTGAATTTGGATTTACTAATTTTGGGACTAGTAATGTTTATGAGGGGTATAAGATTAATGTGCCTATTAATGAATTTTTTAATGCTCATTTTGCAATTCTTGGAAATTCAGGAGCAGGAAAAAGTTGTACAGTTGCTTCAATTCTTCAAAAATTGTATACAAGCAGTCCAACTCCTCCTGTAAATTCGGCTTTATTCTTTTTTGATGCTTATGGAGAGTATACTCATGCATTTAATACTTTACATGAAAAAAATCCCGCACTTAATTATAAGGCTTATACTACTAATATTGTTGATCCTGATTGTGAGATATTAAGAATTCCACCATGGTTACTTGATGTTGATGATTTGGCTTTATTGCTTGATGCTAATACACCTGCTCAACTTCCTATATTGGAAAAGACATTGAAGTTAGTTCCAATTTTGACTGGTAACTCTTCGGTTGTTATTAAGCGAAAAAATGATATTATCGCAAGGGCATTGCAGGACATTTTGCTTAGTGGTAATGATTCTACAAAAATACGAGATCAGGTTATTGCTGTACTTACAAAATTTAATACACCTGAACTTAATCTAGAAAGTACTATTGCTCAGCCCGGATATGTTCGTACTTTAAAACAATGTTTATATGTTGATAAGGCAGGTAAAATGCAGGAAATGGAACTTGTTGTTGAATTTATTCGTGGATACATTTGTGAACAACAAGAAGAAATAAAAGAAGAAGATATGAACAAATTTTATGGACTTGGGGATTTGGAACAGGCTATGGAATTTGCACTTATTAGTGAAGGTATTTTAAAGAGTGATAAAGTTTTTGATACTGCTAATGTTATGAGTGTTCGTCTTCATACTTTGGCTACGGGTGATAATAGACATTATTTTGAGTATCCAAGATATGTTACAAGGGATCAATATATTCAAACATTGATAGTTGATTCTAATACTCGTGCTAGGACACAAATTATTAACTTTAATATCAATTATATTGATGATAGATTAGCTAAAGTAATTACTAAAATTTTGTCTCGTATGTTGTTTTTAAGAGCGAGTACATTAAAACCTCGTGGTTCTATGGCTTACCATATTATTATTGAAGAAGCTCACCGTTATGTTCAACATGATAGTGACGTTAGTTTACTTGGTTATAATATTTTTGAGCGTATTTCTAAAGAGGGACGTAAGTATGGTGTGTTTTTAGGTCTTATTACCCAAAGACCTAGTGAACTTTCTGATACTTGTGTTTCACAATGTATGAATTTCGTTATTCTTAGAACGCTTCATCCAACAGATTTACAATACATTAAGGAAATGGTTCCTAATGTCTCTACAGAGATAGTTTTACAACTTAAGAATTTGAAACCTGGTAACTGTATTGCTTTTGGTAGTGCATTTCAGGTCCCAACGTCTATGTATATTGATCTTCCAAATCCACGACCTCTTTCTAATAACGTTGATTTGAAAGTTGTTTGGTATCAGTCGCAAAATGTAAATATGTTACCTAATCAAGGTGCTGTTTCTAATAATGTAGAGGTTACGCCGGCTGTACAAACGGCTAACTTTATGCCGGTACAAGGCAGTGTACAGCCACAACCAGTAGCCGGTATTAGTGCTGGTGGTATTTCTACAGGTGCAATTCAGGAGTCGGTTTCGACAGGTGTTCAAAATAGATTTATACAACCACAATAAGTATGTATAAAAGCTTAATTTATACTTTTCCTTTGCGGTAATCTATGATAAAATAGTATTTAGTTAAAATAAAATGGAGGATACGAATATGGCTTTAGATAAATTAAAAAATTTATTCGGTGGGGAAGAAGATACAGTTGAAGAAAGTGCAGATGAAGAATTTTACTCTACTTCTCGTGAAGAATATCATGCAGAAAATGGAGTTGCCGGTAGTAAGATGATGTTGTTGGAGCCACGAGCTTATTCTGAAAGTCAGCAAATTGCAGATTATTTAAAAAATCGTTCTGCTGTTGTTGTCAATTTAAAGAGAGTAACACCAGACCAAGCAAAGAGAATTGTTGATTTCTTGAGTGGAACAATTTATGCTATCGGTGGCGATTTACAAAAGCTAGGTGGCGGAATTTTCTTATGTACTCCTAATAACGTAAATGTAGAAGGAAAGATTAGTGATGATGCTGCTTCTACTAAATCAGTAAAAAGCAGTAAAAAAGAAAAAGATGATGACTTTGATTTTTAATTAATATTTTCTGAGGTGATTATATGGAAAAATTTAGTTATGAAGCTAATGGATATAATCGCCAGGAAGTTAATCAGTTTGTTAGTGATGTCATTGCACAGACAGAAGGCATTATAAAAAAATGTAAGGCTCAAGGGGATGCGTTAGATAAGTTGAAAGCAGAACTTGAATATTACAAACGGATGGAGACCACATTGCAAACGGCAATTCTTAAAGCTGAAGAGACTGGCGATAATATTAAGAGAATGGCTCGTGAAGAGCATGAAATGATTGTTCGTGATGCTAAAAATAATGCTAGTCGTATTGTTAATGAAGCTTTACTTAAAGCTGAAAAAATTGAAAATCGTGCTGAAGTTTTAGAAAAGAATATGAAAATTTTTAAACGTAAACTAAAGGTTATTATGGAACAACAAATGGCTGTTGTTGATGAGATTGAATTATTAGAATTAGATCCTAAATAGGATCTTTTTTATTGTAATACTTGTTTTATTTTTATTTATATTGAGTTTTTTGATGGCCGTGTTAAAGATTATTTAGACGCCAATTATAGACATTATTTCTAGGGTTATTCTTAGTTTGGCAGATGGTGGAACTGGTTTCAGCGTGTAAGTTGTTCAATATATAAAATAAAATGTTTGCAGATATTTAAAAAGTATGTTATATTTAGTGGGAAAGCATGTGCGAAAGACGGAATGTTTTGGAGTAAGTAGAGAGCTTGTGGTTGGTGAAAACAAGTTATGAAAAAGCATTTGGATCACTTTCAAGTTGCGATTTATGGATAAGATAAATACGGTAACGCGTTATAGTATTAGAGATAGATTTTCTATGAATTAAGGTGGTACCACGAGCAGTTCGTCCTTTGGATGATGCTCGTTTTTTCTTTTTAGAGAGGAGAATATTATGTTATTACAGATTATCTTATTGATAGTGGGTTTTGTTGTTTTAATTAAAGGCGCTGACTTCTTTGTAGATGGAGCTAGTTCTACTGCTCAGAATTTTAAGGTTTCTAAAATGTTGATAGGCCTTACTATTGTTGCTTTTGGTACTAGTGCTCCTGAATTTGCTGTTAGTATTAAAGCTCTTCTTAGTGGTAATGGAGATATGGTTTTAGGAAATGTTATTGGTAGTAATATTTTAAATATTTTATTGATTTTAGGAGTTTCTGCTACGATTCATTCTTTAACTGTAAAAAACAATACAGTAAAGAAAGAATTGCCGATTACTTTATTAATTACCTCACTCTTTGTAGTGCTGTTATCGGATCATTTTTTTGATACCAGTTTACCTAATAGTTTTACTCGAAGCGATGGTGTGGTTTTGTTATTATTCTTTTTAGTTTTTATTTATTATTTAATTTCTATGATGAGAAAAAAAGTAGATGTAGAAGAAGCACCAAAGCTGTCTTTACTTAAGGCAATGGCATTTACTGGTATTGGGTTGATAGCTATTGTTGTTGGTAGTAATTTTGTTGTAGATAGTGCTTCGTTTATTGCTAAAGAATTAGGAGTTAGTGAAAGAATGATTTCATTAACAATTATTGCTTTAGGTACTTCTCTTCCAGAATTGGTAACTTCTGTTATGGCTACTAAAAAAGGTGAGTATGATATTGCTATTGGGAATGTAGTTGGTAGTAATATATTTAATATAGGTATTGTTATAGGACTTCCTATTACGATGTTTGGTGGCATTAGTCGTATCGCATTTAGTTATATTGATTTAATTGCTATGTTTATTGCTGCATTTCTTTTGTTTTTATTTTCATTTAGAGATTATAAGATTAGTAGAAATGAAGGAGTTTTATTTTTGATATTATTTGTAATTTATTATTCTTATGTCATTATAGGATAGGAAATACAAATTAATATTTTAGTTTAATAATTGATTAGAAGTGTGAAAAGAGACCTATAAGGTTTGTTTTAAATAAAAAATGTGCTAATTATTTTTATAAAATTAAAAGAAAGTAGGGATGGTTATGAAATTTAGAAAATTAGAAAACGGTTCTATTCATGAAGTGGAATCAATGTATGTGAAAGAATGGAAAGAGAAAGATATTCTAACTAAAACTATAGAAAATCGTAAAGATAGTGAAGACTTTGTTTTTTATGATGGTCCAATTTATGCTAATGCGAAACCTGGAATTCATCATGTTTTTGCTAAAACTATTAAAGATGCTTTTTGTAAATATAAAACTATGTCAGGGTATCGTGTTTTAAGAAAGATTGGTCTTGATACGCATGGACTTCCAATTGAGGTTAATGTTGAAAAAAAACTTGGATTCAAAAATAAAAATGATATTGAAAAGCTTGGTATTGAAAAGTTCTGTGAAGAATGTAAGATTGAAACTGATAGTAATATAGATGAAGTAAAGAAAGTTACTGATATGATGGGACAATTTATTGATTGTGATCATCCGTATGTTACTTGTAGTAATGATTACATTGAATCAGAATGGTGGATTGTTAATGAACTTAATAAAAAAGGTTTAATCTATCATGGAAATAAGGTTCTTCCATATTGTCCAAGATGTGGTACAGAACTTGCTTCTCATGAAGTTTCTCAAGGGTATAAAGAAGTAAGTGTGAATACAGTTATTGTTCCTTTTAAAGTGGCAGATAAAGATGAATATTTCTTGGTATGGACAACAACACCTTGGACTTTGATTGCTAATGTTGCTTTATGTGTTAATCCTAATTTAGAATATTTAAAAGTTAACTCTCGTGGTTATACATTTTATGTAGGAAAGAGTCTAGCTGATGCTGTATTAGGGGAAGATTATGAAGTTATTGACACTTATAAGGGAACTGATTTAGTTGGAATTAAATATGAACAATTAATGCCGTTTGTAGATGTAGAAGGTAAAGCTTTCGAAGTTCTTGCTGATAACTATGTTACAGATAGTGATGGTACTGGTATTGTTCATATTGCACCTGCATTTGGTGAAGACGATAGTCGTGTTTGTCGTGAAAATGGTGTTGGTTTTGTTAATCCAGTTGGTAAAGATGGGTGTTATACAGTTGGACCATGGGAAGGAACCTTAGTTACAGATTCTGATCTTGAAATTACTATTATTAAGTGGCTAAAAGAAAATGATAAGTTATTTAAGAAACAAAAGATGGTTCATGATTATCCACATTGTTGGAGATGTAAACAACCTTTAATTTACTATGCAAAACCTGCTTGGTATGTAAAAACTACCGCTTATAAAGATGAAATAATTGAAGCTAATAAGAAGGTTAATTGGTATCCTGATTATGTTGGTGAAAAGAGATTTCATAACTGGCTTGAAAATATGATTGATTGGGGAATTTCTAGAAATCGTTATTGGGGATGTCCACTTCCAATCTGGACTTGTGATTGTGGTCATTTTGAAAGTATTGGATCTCGTCAAGAATTAAAAGAAAAGTCAATTGAAGATATTGATGTTGATAATTTAGAACTTCATCGTCCGTATGTTGACCGTATTCATATTAAATGTCCTAAATGTGGTAAGAAGATGAGTCGAGTTAGTGATGTATTGGATGTTTGGTTTGATTCTGGAGCTATGCCTTATGCGCAATTCCATTATCCTTTTGAAAATAAAGAACTATTCGAATCACAATTTCCGGCTGATTTTATTGCGGAAGGTGTTGATCAGACTCGTGGATGGTTCTATGTATTAATTGTATTATCTACTTTAATTAGTGGAAAGAGTAGTTTTAAGAATGTTGTTGTTAATGATATGATGCTTGATGCTTATGGTAAAAAGATGAGTAAATCAACAGGCAATATTATTGATCCGATTAAGATTATGACAGAGTATGGAGCCGATACAATTCGTTTTTATATGATGTATGCTTCTCCAGTCTGGACTCCTTTAAAATTTGATGTAGAAGGTGTCAAGGAAGTTTATTCTAAATATATTTCTACGTTTAGAAATGCCTATTCATTCTTTGAAATGTATGCAAATGCTGATCATATTGATCCAAGAGAATATGATATTCCAGTAGAAAAACGTGAGTTGATTGATCGCTGGATTTTATCTAAACTAAATCGTCTTGTACAAGGGGTACAAAAGGCTTATCAAGAATATGATTTAAATAAAGTTACAAAATTAATTGTTCCATTCTTAAATGATGATTTATCTAATTGGTATATTAGAAGTAATCGTAGAAGATTCTGGGATAGTGAATTAACCGAATCTAAGAAAGCAGTTTATTTGACTACTTATGAAGTATTAGTTACATTATGTAAATTATGTGCTCCAATTACACCGTTTATTACAGAAGAAATCTATCAAAGATTAACTGAGAAAGATTCTGTACATCTTGCAGATATGCCTGTTGAAAATACAGATTTAATTAATGATGTTGTAGAAGAGAGAATGGATTTGGTAAGGGACGTTTGTTCTTTAGGTAGATTTGCAAGAGAAGAAGCTAATATTAAAGTTCGTCAACCTATTTCACAATTAATCTTACCTAAGAGTGATGAAGTGATTATTGGTGATTTACTTCCTGTTATTACAGAAGAGTTAAATGTTAAAGATATTGAATTTAGAGAAGATATGAGTGAATATCTTGAATATATTGTAAAACCTAATTTTAAAGTGTTAGGTAAAGTACTTGGGCCAAAAGTAAAATTACTTAGTGAAATTTTAAATCATTTAACTATTGATCAGATTGAAAAACTTCAAAATGAAGGTTTGGTTGTTAGTTTAGATGGAGAAGATTTTACGTTAACAAACGAAATGGTTCTAATCTCTTTAAAACAGAAAGAAGGTTATGCATCAAGTAGTAATAATCGTACTTGTGTTGTTTTAGATACTGAACTTACAGAAGATTTAATTTTAGAAGGACTTGCCCGTGAATTTGTTCGCAAAGTACAAAGTTTACGAAAAGATGCTGACTTTGTAATTACTGATCATATTGTTGTTACATATCATGGTAGTGATAAAATTAAAGTTATGCTTGATAAATATTATGATTATGTTATGGGTGAAGTTCTTGGTGATAAGTTGGTTGAAGATGTTAATTTATCATTTGATGATAAACTAAATGATGAAGATGTTATAATTCAAGTAGAAAGAGTTTAATCTCTTTCTTTTTTTTGATATAATGGTTTTAGAAAAGGGGAATAACTATGTATAAAAATGCTGAAGTAGAAGAATTAAAGAAAAAAGTAATTTTATGTATTATTGTATTTATATTTGTTATTACAATAGGATTATTGTTTATCTTTAATCGATTTGGTAGTGATGTTGATGCTGTAAGCCGTGCACTTCAACGTAAGGAAACTTTTGTGGTTTTTTTTACTGATGATAATAACTGTGATAGTTGTTCTTTAGTAAAAGAGGAATTGAATGCATTGGGAGTTTCTTATTATAACTTTGATGTAAAAGCATCTAGTTACCAAAGTGTTTTGAAACGGATGAAAGTAGATTACGAAGTTCGATTACCAGCTATTTATGTACTTATTGATGGGGAAGTTTCTTTTAATATTACTAATATTGAAACACGTAAAATGGTTAGAGATTTTATTCAAAACAATAATGTTATTTCCCTTATTGGACAAGAAAGTTAGGTGGTTATATGTCTGCAGTTGCATTAATTACTGGTGCTAGTCGAGGTATTGGGGCTAGTATTGCTATGGAATTTGCTAAAGCAGGGGTTAATGTTATTTTAAATTATAATCGACATGCTTTAATGGCTGAGCAGATTATGGAAAAAATAAAAGAAAAATATAATGTTGATGTTTTATGTGTTAAGGCAGATATTTCTATAGAAGAAGAAGTAGAAGACATGGTCAATAAAATAGTTGATTATTTTGGCAAAATAGACGTATTGGTTAATAATGCTGGGGTTTGTAAAGATAGTCTGTTACTTGAAAAATCCGTTTCTAACTTTCGTAGAATTTTAGATGTAAATTTAATTGGTACTTATTTATGTAGTAAGTATGTTGGAAAAGTAATGTTAGACCGAGGAAGTGGGAAAATCATTAATATTGCTTCTACAAATGCAATTGATACTTATTATCCAGAGTCTTGTGATTATGATGCTTCTAAAGCTGGGGTTATTTCTCTTACTCATAATTTAGCTCGGGAGTTTGCTCCTCTTATTTCTGTTAATTGCATTTGCCCTGGATGGGTAAAAACTAATATGAGTGAGGGCCTTTCTATTGAACAAATTCAAGAAGAAGAGAAAAAGATATTATTGCATCGGTTTGGTGAACCTGAAGAAATTGCTAAGGTTGTTGTTTTTTTAGCTAGTTCGAAAGCTAGTTATATCAACGATTCTATTATTCGAGTAGATGGTGGAAAGTTTAATGCTTAAGAAATTTTTGTTTAGGCTTTATAAAAGAAAGAGAGTGAAGAAAATTTATGTATCAAATATTAGGAATTAGTGATAAAGTTGCAAAGCTTATTGAAGAAGCTGAAAAAGATTGTCTTGAGGAGTTTTTAAAAATAGATAGAAATGGTTATTTGAATAGCTTGAAGGTTTTGTCTAGTTTTCATAAGAATCAAATTACAGAGTCCCATTTTAATGCTACTACTGGATATGGTTATAATGATTTAGGAAGAGAAGGGATTGAAGCAGTATTTAGTGATGTTTTAGGTGCTGAAAGTGCTCTTGTTAGGAGTCAGTTTATTTCTGGGTCACACGCACTTACTGTTTGCTTTTTTGCTTTACTTCGACCAGGAGATTTGCTTTTAAGTATTAGTGGAAAGCCATATGATACTTTAGATCAAGTAATTGGTATTGAAGAAAATGCCAGTTCTTTGAAGAGTTTTGGCGTTTCCTATGATCAAATTGAACTTATTAAAGATGATTTTGATTATGATAGGATAGAAGAATATTTGAAAAATCATAAAGTTAAAGTAATAGAAATTCAAAGAAGTAAGGGATATTCTACAAGGAAAAGTATATCTATTGAAAAGGTTGAAAAAGTAATCTCTTTAATTAAAAGTATTGATAATAGTGTTATTGTTATGGTTGATAATTGTTATTGTGAGATGGTTGGCGCAAAAGAACCTACTGAGGTTGGAGCTGATGTTATGGTGGGATCTTTGATTAAGAATTTAGGAGGAGGAATTGCTCCTAATGGTGCTTATATTGCAGGTCGTAGAGATTTAATTGATTTGTGTGCTGAAAGATTAACTTTGCCTGGAGAAGGTGCAGAAGTTGGTCCTACGCTTGGTATTAATAAGCAAATATTACAAGGAATTTTTATGGCCCCTAGTGTTGTTGCATCTGCATTAAAAACAGCAGTACTTACTAGTCGAGTGTTAGAAAAACTTGGTTATGATGTTGAACCTAAATATCAAGATGAACGTGTTGACATTGTACAAAATATTATTTTTCGTGATCCAGAAAAGTTGATTCGTTTTACTCGTGGTATTCAGCAAGGTTCACCAATTGATTCTAACGCAATTGTTGAAGCATGGGATATGCCTGGGTATACTGATAAGGTAGTTATGGCTAGTGGTTCCTTTACGCAAGGATCTTCTATTGAACTTTCTTGTGATGGTCCCGTTCGTGAACCTTATATTGCTTATATGCAAGGTGGACTAACTTATGATTATGGTAAACTTGGTCTTATGAAGGCTGTTGAACTTTTATTAAATAAGTAGGTGATTATTATGTTAATGGCGATATTTTTAAGTTTTTTTCTAATATTTTTGATAATAATATTAATTACATATGTTTTATCTGTCATTGGGTTATGGAAGATGTTTCAAAAAGCGGGAAAACCGGGTTGGCTTTCGCTGATACCTATTTATAATACTTATATATTATGTGTAATTACCGGTGTTAGCCCATGGTGGTTAGCATTATGTTTTATGGCGGGTTTTGTTATTGCTTTTATACCTATTTTAGGTTTTTTAGCTTCTTTTATTAGTATTTATTTTGGTGTTTTATTAGCTGTAAGTGTAGCACGTAGTTTTGGTAAAGAAGATATATATGCTCTTGGAATTTATTTTTTGCCTTTTGTTTTTTATATGATTATAGGATTGGGAGATAGTCAATATTTAGGAGCTAAACCTATGGATGATATAATCTTTCATAATTTTTCTAAAAAGAATAGGTATTGTTCTCAATGTGGTATGATGGTAGATGTTGAAGCAAAATACTGTCCTAAATGTGGTAAAGAATTATGATTTGTTCATAATTCTTTTTTTTTTTCATATATTTTATTAGAACTAAGGAGGATTCGTATGATAAATAAACAAAATTTATGGTTTTTAACGTTATTTAGTTTGATTTTAGTACTTAGTGTTTACTATATTACTATGCCGAATGATTTACTTAGTAAAGCTGTTTCTACAGAAGAAAAAGCTGATAAGAAAGAAGAAGTAAAAGAAACTGTTGAAGAAGTGTCCGCTCTTACTGCGATGAGGGTTAGTTTAGAAGAGGAACGTCAGGGAATGATGGATGATCTACAGGAACAGTTAACTAGTGATACTGTTAGTAGTGAAGAAAAAAATAATGCTTATGAGCAATTGAAATATTTAAATACTTTACAGAGTAAGGAAGAAGAGTTAGAAAAACAAATTAAAAATCAGTTTAAATTAGATTCTTTTGTAAAAATTGATAATACGAATATTTCCGTAGTATGCGTTGCTTCTAAACATGATAGTACTCTTGCTAATAATATTATGCGACTTATTCAATCAGGCTATGAAGATAAGATGTATATTACAGTAAAATTTCAAAAGGCGTAGGTAAATGCATACAACAAAGTATTTTACTTACATAGAATACTTTAGGTGGTGCTGATATGGCGAATGGAATATTAACCGCTAGAGAAAGAGAGATTTTTGAATTGTTAATCCAAAATATGACTACAAAGCAAATTGCTAAAAAATTGCAAATTAGTGAAAAAACAATTCGAAATCATATTTCTAATACAATGCAGAAATTAGGAGTTAATGGAAGAGCTGCGGCGGTTGTAGAATTATTGAAATTACATGAGTTATCTTTATAAATCGTACTATTTTAGTACGATTTTTCATATACTTTTTTAGGTGATATGATGCTGAAATCTAGAGCAATACGTAAAATTTTTATTACTACTTTATCGTTGTTTATTTTTTTGGTTGTTTATTCTTTACCAACTTTAGAGAATTCCTATGTTTTGAAGACTAATCTAGAGATAGAGAGTACTACTGGTTTAGCTACTGATAATATATATTTATTAAATGATGATGGATATTTAGTTAAGAGTAGAATATTGTTAGAAGGTGCAACTTTAGAAGAAAAAATAAAGGAAATATTAAAGCAGTTAACTGTTTCTGAGAATAATCATTTTCCTAAAGGACTTTTCCCTTATATTCCAAAAGGAACAACTATACTTAATGTATTATGTGGAGAAGGAAAGGTTACAGTTGACTTTTCGTCTGAATTTTTGAATATGGATGTTCATACGGAGAAGCAGATTATTGAAGGAATTGTTTTTAGTATTTTAGATTTAGGTGATGTAGAAGATGTAATCATATTAGTGGAAGGAGAAGTTTTAAGCCAATATCCTAATACTAAAGAAAGTTTGTCTAGTCCTTTGAATAAAAGTATTGGGATTAACAGAGAATATAATTTGACTTCTAGAGAAGATATTTCTAAAGTGGTAATTTATTATTTATCTAAAATTAATAATGAAATGTATTATGTACCTGTTACTAAATATTTAAATGATTCTCGAGATAAAATTAAGATTATTGTTGATGAACTTTCTACTAGTTATATATATGAACCTAATTTAATGAGTTTTTTACATAGTAAAGTGGAGTTGCTTGATTATTATGAACAAGAAAACGTTTTATTTTTAAATTTTAATCAATTTTTATTTGATAGTGAAGATGAAGTATTAGAAGAAGTATTATATAGTATAGCTTATTCTGTGTTTGATAATTATGATGTTTCAATGGTGATGTTTGAAGTTGATAATCAGTATGTTGGACAAGTTTCTAGAAATGGAAAATTAGAAGAGAAATGATGTTCTCTTTTTTTCTTGCAAAAATGTTCTCTTTTTTTCTTGCAAAAAGTACTTGCAACAAAAACAAATTTATTGTATAATTGTTGTTGTCAGTTGGTTATGTCTGCGTAGCTCAGCTGGATAGAGCAATCGCCTTCTAAGCGATCGGTCAGGCGTTCGAGTCGCCTCGCGGACACCATAAAAAAATTAAGACCTAGTTGTTAGGTCTTTTTTGTTGCTGTTTATTATATGATAGCAAATGAAAATTTTAAAGATTTTAAAAAGGACTATTTGTCCTTTTTTTGTAATTTTGAATTATAGCCGGTGATACAAGCTAGTAAACTATGAAATGATCGTAGCTCTTTGCTTAAAGATACTTTTTTATCGGCTTTACTGACAATTCTTCCTTCTTTATATAAACTTCTAGAAAAACCTATTATTTTGACTTTTTTTCTTTTAGTGGATTTTATAATAGTTTTTTGAATATTAATAGGTAATTTATCAAATTTATTTTGGTTATGAAGTTCAATATTATTATGAGTTAATACGCGAACTGGGAAAGGAAACATGTGATGTATAATTCCATCTACTATAATTTCAATTTCTGTTTGTTCTTTAAAAAGCTCTGGGTACCAAGTGGCTGCATTGATTGCTGCTTCTATTGGATGTGTAAATCCATGTTTATTAAAAAACTTTTTTTTGTAATCTTGATTTTGCCAAGGTAATTCATATAAATCATGAAATAAAGCAATGATTATGGCACGAGCTTGTTTTTTTCTTTCCCAATTTTTCTTTTTAGCTAATTTATATGTTACGATTGCGTCACTAATGATATGTTCTCCTAAACTAATTTTGGCATGATGTGGAAACTCTTCAGCACTCATTCTTTTTTGAAATTCTTTATGTTCAATAATGGGAAGTGCAATTTCAAGAAACTCTTTTTTTTCTTGCTCGGTAAGACTAAATGTATTTAATAAATCATCTAATAATTTTTTATTTTTGTTTGATGTTTGCAAGTTGTTCATCCTTTCTTTTTTGTTGAATTATTACTCTATATTATACTTTTTAAAATAAGCTTAAAAAGATGAATGTTAAATTCTATGCGACCATCTTTTCTTTCAGTATAAAAAAAAAATATTTTTTTGTCAATTTTGATAAAATTGCATTCTTTTTTTCTAATAATATGGTTGGAGGTGGAAGAATTATTGAAAGTAGTGTTACAGGATGGGAATAAAGATTGTGGAGTTTGTTGTTTGCTTTCGATTATTCGACATTATGGGGGAGATGTGTCAAAGGAATATTTGCGAGAGTTAACAGGAACTACAAAATCGGGAGTTTCTTTTTATCAATTATTAGAAGCTGCTGAATCTTTAGGATTTTCTTGTGAAGGGGTAAAAGGGGAACTTTCCTTTTTAGATTATTCTCGACTCCCTTGTATCGCACACATCATTTATCAAAAAAAATATCAACATTTTGTAGTAGTTTATGAAGTTAATGAAAGTAAAAAAGAGATTGTATTAATGGATCCAGCTAAAGGAAAGGTGATTTTGCCTTTTGCAGAATTTGGTATGTTGTCAAGTGGTTACTTTCTGTATTTATGTCCCATTAAGTCGTTACCTATAACTTATGAAAAGAAGACTGTATCTCTATTTATCAAACAATTTTGTAAGCGTTATCGTTTATATTTTTTTCTAGTTTTTCTTAGTTCTGTGATATGTCTTGTTTGTCAATTAATTGTAGCTTTTCATTTTCAGTATTTATTTGATTATGCGATTACTTATTCAATTTTTTCTTTTGTTTTACGTCTTAGTCTTTTTCTTGGTTTATTTTATTTTAATTTATTGTGTTTTAATTTTTTTAAGGGTTTCCTTTTAAATAAGTTAAGTTTAATTTTTGATAAAGAATTAATATTGTATGTTTATAGACAAATTCTTCTACTTCCATATTTGTTTTTTAAAAATAGAACTTTAGGAGAAATTTTGGAACGTTTACAAGATGTTGTTAAAGTAAAAAATTTTCTTTTAAGATTATTTTCTTCCTTTCTTACTAATTTTATGTTTCTCTTCATTTTTTCTTTTTTGCTATTTCGAATTCATTGGGGATTTTTCCTTTTGTTTTTCACTTATGTTTTATTATCTTTTATATTTAGTTTGTTTTTGTATAAGAAAAAAAAGAAACGGCAAAAAAAACTTTTATCTAAGAGTGATTTTGTTCATTCATTTTTAGTAGAAACTTTTCAAAATGTAGACACTGTTAAAGGCTTACATTTGGAATATACATTTTTAGAGCAATTTGAAAAGGAATATGACTGTTATTTGGTAAAAAATTATTATTTGTCTAAAGTTTTGCTACTAGAGGAATATATTAGGAAATTATTTTTTTATATGATGATTCTTATATTTTATGCTTTAGGATCTTATATGTTAATTAATCATTTTTTGAGTGTTGCTGAATTTTTTGTATGTCAACATGTTTTTCATTATCTTATTGGTTATAGTGATGATTTTTTAGCTTTCTTTTTTGAGAGTTACCAAATACCGCTTTTAATTTCTAGAATTCAAGATTTATTTACTTTATTCCGGGAAAATTTTGAAGGAGGAAGTTATTATCAGTTTGTACAATTACAGGGTGATATTGTTTTTTCTAATCTTACTTTTTCATATTCTAGTAGGCAGTTATTTTCTAATTTTTCGTTTGTTATTCCTTTTGGACAAAAAATACTTTTGGTAGGTGAATCTGGTGGTGGAAAAAGTAGTTTAGTTAAAATACTTATGAGATATTTAGAAGTTCCTTATGGAATGGTTCAGATAGGGGATTTTGATATTAATCATATTCATTTAGATCTTTTAAGACAAAAGATATCTTATGTTACAGGAGGTGAGTTGTTATTTTCCAATACTTTTTTATATAATATTACATTAAATCAAAAGATAGATGATGATAGTGTTAAAAAAGTTTGTTCTTTGGTGCAACTGGATTCTTTAATTGCAAAACTTCCTTTGGGATATCAAAGTATGATTGAAGAAAATGGATTTAATTTTAGTAGTGGAGAACGTCAAAAGATTTTGTTAGCTAGAGCTTTATTGAAAAATAGCGATATCTATATTTTTGATGAAGCATTTCATCAAATTGATATTGAACAAGAAGGAATTATTCTAAAAAATATTTTTTCATATTTAAACGGCAAAACTGTTATTGTAATTAGTCATCGATTACAGCATCTTGAACTATATGATAAAAAATATAGATTAGAAAAAGGGTGTGTACATGAATTCTAAAGTTTATGAGTCATTTTTTTCGATTTGGATATTATTTATATTATTTTTCTTGGTGTTTGTGTTTACTTTTATTTACAGCAGTAGTACATCTAATATCCGTAAATATCAAATGGTATCGGGGATTGTTTCTGCCAAAAATCAAGTGATGATTTTTGTTACGGCAAAACAGTTAAATTGGCTTTATAGAAATGAAGTAGTATTAATCGATGGTGAAAAAAACAACTTTTTGATTGATAGAAAATTAAATAATAGTACTTTAAAAAAGGATAAGAAAATGTATCAAGTTTTTTTATCAGTTTCTACTAAAAAATATGTTGTTAATGATTCTATTCTTATTGGTATTTTACAAGAGAAAACTTCATTTTTTTCGATTTTTTTAGATACTTGGAAAGGAGGGTAAATGCAAGCGGTTAATAATTTAGAACTTGATAATGTGAAAGGAGGTGTATCTGGTTGGGTTGTTATCGGAATTGCTGCTATTGTTGTTTTTCTTGCAGGAGTTTTTGAAGGTATTACTAGTCCCAATCCTTGTCAAAAATGAGAAAAGTAGATATTTATGAATTAGATTTTATTATTGGTGGAGATAGTATTTCTGGAACTGTTATTAACGCTTTTACTAATATTATTAAGTTATTAATGGATGCTGGTAGGAGTTTTGGTAGTTCTATTAGAAGAGTTAGTGAGGGAAGTTTATGTCCCTTAAAGTAGGAGTTATGAAGTTATTTATGATAGTTTTTGTTTTATTTGGGTTATTTTTAATTTATAAAATTGGTTTTTTTATCGGTAATTTATTATAATATTTAATTTTTATTGTAAAAAGTTTACAAAAAATGTTGAAATATAAGGAAAGGTTTGATATAATTCATTGTAGTTAAAGCGAAGGGAGGGATAATTGATGGCAACACAAGTAACTGTAAAAAATGGTAATTTGGATTTAGCACTAAGAAAATTCAAACAAAAAGTAGCTAGAGACGGTGTCCCTTCAGAGTGCAAAAAACGTGAATCTTATATTAAACCAGGAGTAGCTAGAAGAGC
>CALVYB010000018.1 GCA_944371955.1 uncultured Bacilli bacterium | reverse complement strand
TGAAAAATTTTATGAAAATCCTAAAAACTATTATAACCTTATATAAATTTCCTGTAAAATACCGAAACTCAAATAAAATAGGATAGAAATATCCTTTTATTTTTTGTATAATAAAAAAATGAGGGATAATTATGAATAAATATTTAATAGTAATAAATAAAGAAAACAAAATAAAACCAAATTATCTAAAATATATAAAATTAGTATCTTTAAAAGATATTGATAACAAAGAAACTTTGCTAGAAGAAGAAACTGCTAGTTATTACAAAAAGTTGCGAATAGCACTAAAGAAAAAAGGAATTGAAGTAGGTCTAGACGGAGGTTATAGAACTATAGAGTATCAGCAAGAATTAAAAGAAACCTTTATTAAAAAATATGGAGAAGAATATGCTAATAAAATAGTCGCTCCACCAGGGATGAGTGAACATCATACTGGTTTAGCAATAGACCTATCCATCAAAACAAATGGAAAATATGATAAAGATAATAATGAAATAAGTAATCATATAGAACAATATCAAGCAATAGTCCCATATTTATCACAATATGGATTTATTTTAAGATATCCGAAAGGAAAAGCAGAAATTACTGGATACCCATACGAGCCTTGGCACATTCGTTATGTCGGTAAAATACCAGCCCAAATAATGTATGAAAATAATTGGACTTTGGAAGAATATTTAAGAAACTTTTCTGCGATTTTATATGTAAATAAGCCAGCTGGTATAACGTCTTTTGATGTTGTAAATCAAATAAGTGAAATTTATGGAATAAAAAGAGTAGGTCATACAGGAACACTAGATCCCCTAGCAGAAGGTGTTTTAATAGTTACAATTGGACAAGCTACCAAGGTTGCTGAACTTATAACAGCTGAGGATAAAGAATACAAGGCTGGAGTTTTATTAGGTGTAGAAACTGATACTTTAGACATTACAGGTAAAGTTACTAAAAGTAAGCCAGTGGACTTATCAAAAGATATAGAAAAGATAGTAAATAGTTACCAAAAGACTTATATGCAAGAAGTGCCAATTTACTCTGCTATAAAAGTAAAAGGGAAAAAGCTATATGAATATGCAAGAAATGGTGAAAAAGTAGAACTACCTAAAAAAGAAGTAACAATTAAAAAAATAAAATTGTTATCAAGTGACAACGATACATTCCTAATAAAAGCTCTAGTAACGAAAGGATGCTATATACGAAGCCTAATTAGAGATATGGGAAGAAGCCTCGATACATATGCCACTATGACAACTTTAATAAGAACAAAACAAGGAGCCATTGATATTAAACAAACTAATACTATAGATGAATTAGCAAAAGGGAAAGGTATACTTCATAGAATAGATGAAGTTCTCGATTTTCCAATAATCATAGTAGACGAAGAGGAAGAAAGAAAAATAAAAAATGGTCAAAAAATGCCCAATAAATACCAAATAACAGATAAGGTAATATTTAAAAATAAAAATAATAAAATTTTGGGAATTTATAAAACAGAAAAAAACATGCTAAGAGTGTGGAAGAACTTTTAAAAAAGTTCTTTTTATTTACTGTAAACTAAAAGCTTGCTACTAGGAAAGAAATAAAAGAGATAGTATAATAAACTAGAAAGTAGGGGAGAACATGTTAGATGTAATATTTTTGCTTTTAGGTTTTATCATTATAATTAAATCGAGCGATATTTTGGTAGACTGTGCATCATCACTTGCTATTCGTTGTAATATTCCCAAAATGTTAATAGCTTTAACAATTGTAGCATTTGGAACATGTGCTCCAGAAGTAGCTATTTCTTTCCAAAGCGTTTCGGCTGGAAATGGAACGATAGCTTTCGCCAACGTCATAGGAAGTTGTATTGTAAATACCTTTTTAATTATTGGACTCGCAGCTATCATAAGGCCAATCAGAGTAAAACATGCAACCATAAAAAAAGAATTACCAATTTTATTAATTATTACAACAGGCTTTGTTGTATTGATGTTAGATAGTGTATTTAACCCATTAACTCCAAATACTTTTTCCAGGGCTGATGGAATTATCTTAATCCTATTATTTTTGATGTTTGTGTCATACATTATACAATTATTAAAAAAGAAAGATGCAGACACTGAAAAAATAGAACCCAAGTATAAAAATGTATTTTTAATCCTATTCTTATTGATCGGTTCTATCCTATGTATTTCATTAAGTAGTGATGTAATTGTAAATAGTGCAACAGCACTTGCTAAAAAATTAAACGTAAGTGAAAAAGTAATTACTATGATTGTAGTAGTGATTGGAACTTCTTTACCAGAAATGTTTATGACATTAACAAGTGCTAGAAAAAAAGAGTTTGATATGGCAATTGGCAATATTATTGGAACTAATATTTTTAATATTTGTATTGTTTTAGGTTTACCCATTACAATCTATGGAGATTTAGTACTAGAAAACTTTAATCTTACTGATATAATAACTGTCTTTCTAACTTCATGCTTACTTTATATATTTGCAAGAAGTGAAAAAGAAGTCTCAAAAAAAGAGGGAATAGTAATGTTAATGGTTTTTCTAGCTTATTACATTTGTTTGATAATTGAATAATACTTGCAAAAAATGCAAAAGTATAGTATATTATATGTGCTGCCAATACTCAGTCTAAAGAATTTCCGACTTTTTACTTAGTGTTGGTGAATATAAAAGAAAGGAAGTGTTAATATGGCATTAACAAAAGAACAAAAAAGCGCAATTATTAAAGATTTTGCAAAAAACGAAAAAGATACAGGTTCTGCAGAAGTACAAATCGCAATTTTAACAAAAGAAATTAACGATTTAACAGAACACTTAAAAACACACATTCATGATTATCATTCAAGAAGAGGTCTTTTAAAGAAAGTTGGACAACGCCGTAATATGTTAAACTATTTAGCTAAAAAAGACATTCAAAGTTATCGTGAAGTAATTAAAAAATTAGGTTTAAGAAAATAATAGTGCATTTGCACTATTTTTTTTGACATAAAAATAAATTGTAATATAATAAAAATAGATATTAAGAAATGAGGTTTAGATATGAAAAATAGTATGCAAGCAGAAATGAGTTGTCCAATACTAAAAGACGTTTTGGCTGGAGATAATGCATTGATACAATATTATCAAGATACAGAAACTGGATTAAAAAATGTCAGGTTTCGCTCTATAGAGTCTGGCAGAATGACAGATCAACTGGTATCAAGGGATTTTGAACAAATAGAGGAAGTTACAGACCAAGAAACGGGAGTAACTACTTGGCACAGTAGTGACGGAAGAAGAATAGAGTTTAATGATAAAGGAATTGCAGTATTCACTAAAGAAGGTGAATTATCAGAATTATTTGATTTATCAAAGCCGGTATTTAAAGGTGTGGGTGGTGATTTTATAGACGTAATATATCTAAAATTATTTGAAAGAAAACCTCCCAAAGTACATAGAAAAGTGCCTTTTGAAGGAAAAACTCAATAAGCTAAGAATCTAATTTCAGCATGAAAATATTAATTGATAAACATAAACACTACAGATTGGAATAATCAAAAATATTAAAATAATAAATAATCTCAAAGAAAAATGAGTACAATAAAAGAAAAAACAAGAAAAAGTGGAATTTTCCTCTTTTTTTTGATATTCTAGTAATGGAACTTATATGGAGGAAGTATGAAGAATAAAGCAAAGAAAAAAATATTTGAATTAGATTTTTACGGAAGAAAAATTGTAGTGGAGCATGGTGAATTAGCTAAACAGGCAGATGGAGCAGTATTAGTTCGTTACAATGATACAGTAATTTTAACTGCTGCTGTAGTATCAAAATCAGTAAATTTACTATCTGACTTTTTTCCGTTAACTGTAAACTATCAAGAAAAATTATATTCGGTAGGTAAAATTCCAGGTGGATTTATTAAAAGAGAAGGTCGCCCAAGTGAAAACGCAACGTTAGCGGCTCGTATGATTGATCGTCCAATGAGACCTTTATTTCCAGAAGGATTTAAGAATGAAGTACAAATTATATCAACAGTTTTATCTGTAGATCAAGATTGCTCTCCAGAATTAACAGCTATGTTAGGATCATCTTTAGCCGTATCAATTTCAAAGATTCCTTTTAATGGACCAATAGCTGGAGTAAAAGTTGGAAGAGTAGATGGAGAGTTTATTATTAACCCAACTCCTGAAGAATTAGAAAAATCAGAGTTAGATTTAACTGTCGCTGGGACAAAAGATGCTATTAATATGGTAGAATCAAGTGCCAAAGAAGTACCAGAAGACATTATGTTAGAAGCGTTAATGTTCGGACATGATGCAGTTAAGAAACTAATTGCTTTTGAAGAAGAAATTATTGCTGAAATTGGCGAAGAGAAAATGGAATATGAAACATTAACAATAGAAGAAGATATGAGAACACAAATTACTGAACTAATTTCTAAAAAAATGGACCAAGCTCTTCGTATTAAAGACAAATTAGAAAAATATGCTGCAATAGATGCCATCAAAGAAGAAGTAAAAGAATTATATAGAAATCAATATGAAGACAAAGTAAAAGAAGAAGAATTGAAAGAAATACTAGTAAAAGCTAATATGATAGTATCTGATATTGAATATAATCTATTCAGAAGCATCGTCGTAAAAGAACATATCAGATCAGATGGTAGAAAGATGGACGAAATTAGACCTTTATCAACAGATATTGATTTACTACCAAGAACTCACGGTTCAGCATTATTTACTCGTGGTGAAACCCAAGCACTTTCAGTAACTACATTAGGTGCTCTTGGAGAACATCAAATTTTAGATGGACTTGGATTAGAGGATCAAAAGAGATTCATGTTACATTACAATTTTCCACAATTTTCAGTAGGAGAAACTGGAAGATATGGAGCACCAGGAAGAAGAGAAATTGGACATGGAGCTTTAGGAGAAAAAGCCTTATTACAGGTAATACCAAGTGAAGAAGAATTTCCTTATACCATTCGTGTAGTATCTGAAATATTAGAATCTAACGGTTCTTCTTCTCAAGCCAGCATTTGTGCAGGATGTATGTCATTAATGGCTGCGGGTGTTCCAATTAAAGCACCAGTTGCAGGTATTGCTATGGGATTGATTACTCATGATGAAGATTATACAATATTAACAGATATCCAAGGAATGGAAGATCATCTTGGAGATATGGATTTTAAAGTAGCAGGAACTAGAAATGGTATCTGTGCATTACAAATGGATATTAAAATTAAAGGAATCACAAAAGAAATTTTAAAGGAAGCATTAGAACAAGCTAAAAAAGCTCGTATGCAAGTATTAGACGTGATGCAAAAACAAATAAAAGAACCTAGAAAAGAAGTTTCTAAATATGCCCCTAAAATGGAAACATTTATGATAGATCCGATGAAAATAAAAGATGTAATTGGTAAAGGCGGAGAAATGATTACCAAGATTATCTGTGATGCTTCTAATGTAAAAGATGTTAATAATATTAATGCGGTTAAAGTGGATTTAGAGGATGATGGACGCGTAATTATTTATCATAGCGATCAAGAAATTATCAACAAAACAAAAGCTATGATTGAAGAAGTAGTTCGTGAAGTAGAAGTCGGAAAAATTTATGAAGCTAAAGTAGTAAAAATTGAAGATTTTGGTTGTTTCGTTCAGTTATGGCCTGGTTGTGAAGGACTAGTACATATTTCACAACTTGCCCATGAACGTGTTGCTAAAGTAGAAGATGTGGTAAAAGTTGGAGACGAAATCATAGTCAAAGCTTTAGGACCAGATAAAAAAGGAAGACAAAACTTTTCAAGAAAAGATGCACTTCCTGAACCAAAGACTAAACAAAAAGCAGAATAGAAAAGTTCAGAAATGAACTTTTTTTTCATATACTGATTTAGGTGATTATATGTTAAAGAAAAAACTAATTCAGGTAACAACCGTTTTGATACTAGTATTATTTAGTTTTTATTATACTAATAAGACAATAGAGATTATTAGAGAAACGGATCCCTTGATGAAACAAATAAAACAAGCAAGCGAAAAATATGAAATAGAGGCTAAAGACGCTCAAATAGAAGGGAATAAAATCATTCCGGGAAAGAATGGTAAAAGTATAAATTATGAAGAAACTTATCAAAAGATGAAACAATACGGAGCGTACAACGAAAGTTTGACAGTATTTAAAGAAACAAAACCATCGCTGTCTATAGAAGATACATACGATAAATTCGTTATCTCTGGAAACGAAGAAAAGAAAGAAGTCGCACTAGTGTTTCCTATTTATAATACTAGTGAACCAGAAAAGATAATTCAAATATTAAACCAAGAGAATATCGTAGCTACTTTTTTTGTAGATGGATTATGGCTAGAAAATAACTTAGATTTAGTGAAAAAAATGAATAACCACGAAATAGAAATATTAAACTATAACAATCGTTATGAGGAAATTTATTTTTCTTCTGCTTTACAATATTTAAAAAATATAACAGGAAAACAAGGAGAATATTGCTATGCTGATTATGATAACAAAGAAGTAATAGAATTATGTTCTAAATTACAAATGCATACGATAACTCCAACAATAAAGATTACCAATACTCCCTATCAAGATACAAAAGATAAATTACAAAATGCTGCTATCATTTCCTTTCCTATTAATACAACAACAGAAATAGAATTACAGACAGTAATTACATACATAAAATCAAAAGGATATAATATTGTAACTTTGAAAACGTTGTTAAGTGAAAGTCTAGAAAAGTAAATCCTAAAAGGTTTTAAAAAGTGTCAACTTGATATTTCTTTTATTTTGCAATATAATGTGCTACACAATGACGTGGGATTAGTTAATGTCCCTATTAACTAAAAATATTCAATTAGGAGTTCCAATAAAAATACCGATTATAATAAAAGGATTAGATATATGTGGTGTATATGGTGACAAGGATACATAAAAACACTTTTAGAAGAACTTCTTCTCCACTAGCAATACGGAAAATTAATAAGTTAGATGTGAAAAAATTGACTAACATAGTTATTGGCGTTATAATATACTCGCATTTGAAGAGGTGGATAAAAATGAGATTAAATGGAAAGAATATAAAGATAAAAAGAGGCACAGCTGCTCTTGTTGTTGCTTTAGCACTTTCAATGGGAGCTATAAGCTGTAGCAGCGAGAAGATACCAGAAGTAGGCGGATCTTTAAATAGCACAATGATGACGGCTAAAAATAATACTGTGTTAGACGATGTGCTAAAAGTATCTGGACAAGATTATGGAACACTAAGTGAATTATATGAACTTGATAGAGCTATTACAATATATGAGATATTAGAGAACATAGATTTAGAAAAATATAGTTATATCTTATCAGAAGAAGAAATAAAAAACTTGGACCGTCTCCCTGCAAGTACAGTAGAAATCATGCCAGAAGTATTGCAAGATGAAAACGAATCAGAAGTAAATCGATTAAATGCTGGTAGATGGTTAAACTATCTACAAAATGATGCAGAATCTATAATTGAAAATGCTTCTCCTATAATTATAGAAGCAGGATTAACAAGAGCTATCAAAGCAGGAGTAGTAGATGCTTTGGATTTATCTCCAGAAGAATTTTCTTCTGTTACTATCGGACCCGAAACAGCCGACGAAGGAAATTATATGTTTACAGTTTCGGTTCAAAATAGAGACTATTCAGTAGATGGGGATTCAATTTATGGTAAAATGATTAAGCATCTCTATGACATACAAAAAAAAGAAAATAGAGGCTTTGGATCGAAGTTAGGCCAATCAAAAGAAGCTTTAAATTTAATAAAAGTAAGTGCTTACAGTGAAGCTAAACTAATAGGTGACGAAATAACTTCTAAGATTAACTATGGTGATATTAGAGCTTTACAAAAATCAAATAAATAAAAGTTAAAAACCATTTTTATAAATGGTTTTTTCTTTATAATAAAAGACTTTCCATTGTTTTACAACATAATTTATAGTATACTTAACTATAGGTGAAGAGTATGTACTTAAAAGAAATTATAACAAGTGGATTTAAATCGTTTGCAGATAAGATTGACATTAAATTAGACAATAAGATAACTTGTATTGTAGGACCAAATGGTTCTGGAAAAAGTAATGTAGTGGATGCAGTAAGATGGGTATTGGGAGAACAATCTGTGAAGTCACTACGAGGAGAGGGCTCAATGAGTGATGTAATATTTTCAGGTAGCAAGAGTAGAAACCCCTTAAATATCGCTTCTGTGGAACTAATATTTGATAATTCAGATCATTTTTTAAATGTCCCTTACGTAGAAATTTCCATCAAAAGGAAAGTGTACAGAAGTGGGGAAAATGAATATTACTTAAATGGAGATAAATGCAGATTAAAAGATATTTATAACTTATTATTAGATAGCGGAATGGGAAAAGAATCTTTTAATATCATTTCTCAAGGAGAGGTTGAAAAAATACTTAGTAATTCATCAACCGATAGGCGAGTGATTTTTGAAGAAGCAGCAGGAATTTTAAAATATAAAAAGAGAAAAGAAGAAGCTTTAAAGAAATTAGATCGTACTCATAATAATATTGATAGAGTAAATGATATTATTAGTGAACTAGAAACTCAAATTGCTCCATTAAAAGAGCAAAGTGAAAGAGCTAAAGAATATTTAGAAAATAAAAAAGGTTTAGATAACTATGAAGTGGCTTTACTTGCCTATGATTTAGAAAATGAAAAAATAGAACTAGATCGTATCAAAGTAGAAAAAGAGAAAATAGAAAAAGAAATTATGGAGTTATCCAATGAAACAACTAAAAACGATGTGATAGATTTAGAACAAGCCAATCGACTAGAAAAATTAGAAAAAGAAGAGGCTGCACTGCAAAAAAGATTATTAGAATTAACAGAGAAGGTAGAGAAAGTAAATGGCGAAAAAAAATTACTACAAGAAAGAAAAAATCAAAATAGAGAAAAAGAAGAATTAGAAGAAGAATTAAGAAGTCTGTTAGAAAAGAAATCTAGCCTTTCATCTACAATAGAAAGATTAAAAAAAGAACTAGATATTATTATAAAAAACAGTAAAAATCAGGAAGAAAAGAGTAAAGAAATAAAACAAAAATTAGAACAAGCTAAACAAAAAAAGAACATGTTAGTAAGTGAATATTCTCAACATGAGAGAAATCTAATTACATTAAGCCACAAACTAGCCAATCTTCGAAGAGAAATAGAAGAAGGTGGGGATTTACCTGGAGGTATAAAAAAAATATTAGACTCACCTGCTTTATGTGGAATCCACAATACGATTGGGAATATTTTAAGTATAAAAGATGAATACACTAAAGCTTTAAATGTTGCGATATCAGCAAGTAAAAACTTCGTGATTACAAGTGATGAACCATCTGCAAAAAAAGCCATTAACTATTTGAAAGATAATCATTTAGGTAGAGGAACTTTCTTTCCATTAACAGTTATTAAATCTAGGTATATTGATAAAGAAACATTTCAATTAATTGAAAATGAACCAAGTTTTATCGGGATATTAAGTGATTTAGTTGAATATGACAAAATTTATCAGAATATTATAGAGAACCAATTAGGAATGATAATTGTTACTAAAGATCTAGACAGTGCAACATATATTAGTAATAAAATAAACAGACGATATAAAATTGTTACATTAGATGGTGATGTTGTAAATGTAGGTGGAAGTCTATCAGGAGGATCTATTGCTCATCAAACAAGAAGTATTATTATTTTAAAACAAGAATTAAAACGTCTAGAAGAGCAAGAAAAACTAGTAAAAGAAGAGTTAGTAGAAATTAAAAAAGAGTTAGATGAAGCTGATATCGAAATTGGAAAAATTGAAGAAGAAGAGTTTGAAGTTTCCAAAGGAAAAGTAACAATAAAAGAAAAGTATATAACTAAATATGAAGAAGTAAAAAAAGGAATAAAAGAGTTAGATGAATTAGAAAAAAAATGGCAGGATTTAAACGCTATTTCTAATAATACATTAAGCGATAAAGAGCAAGTATTAATAGAACAATATTATGCCTTAAATACAGAAAAAACAACTATCCAAGTAACACTTGAAGAAATGAAAAAGGAAATTGCAGAAATCAAACAAACTACAGAAGAACGAATCGCAGCGGATAAATTAAAAAATTCTAATTTAAGAAATTTAGAAAAGACTTTGCATGAGAAAGAAGTGTTGCTAAATAGAATAGAAATAAAAATGGATAATATGCTAGAGATTTTAAATACAGAGTATGAATTAACGTTTGAAAAAGCAAGAGAAAAATATCATTTAGATATAGAACCTGAAGAAGCTAGAAAAAAAGTCAACCAATTTAGAGCTAATATAAAAAGAATAGGAATGGTAAATTTAGGTGCGATAGAAGAGTATGAAAGAGTAAATACCAGATATGTTTTCTTGACAAATCAACGTGAAGATTTATTAAGGGCAGAAGCTACGCTATTAGAGATTATGAACGAAATGGACGATGTAATGAAAGAAGAGTTCAAATTAACCTTTGACCAAATTTCCAAAGAATTCAAACAAGTTTTTAAAGAGTTATTTAGTGGAGGAAATGCTGATTTAAAATTAACGGATCCAGACAATTTATTAACGACAGGAGTAGAAATTATTGCTTCTCCGCCCGGAAAAAAACTAACCACAATATCTTTGCTTTCCGGTGGAGAGAAAACTTTAACTGCTATTTCTCTATTATTTGCAATATTAAATGTTAGAAGAGTGCCATTTTGTTTATTTGATGAAGTAGAGGCTGCTTTAGATGAAGCTAATGTTGCTGAGTTTGGAAAATATTTAGATCACTATAAAAACAAAACCCAATTCTTAATCATTACTCACAAAAAAAAGACAATGGAATATGCCAATACTTTATACGGAATAACAATGCAAGAATCAGGAGTATCTAAATTAGTAAGTGTAAAATTAAATGAAGCAATAGAATCATTATAGAGAGCGAACGCTCTCTTTTTTTTATAAAAAGAGAACTAAACTTTAGAAGCTTGGTAATAGAAAAATGATATCACAACATATTAATAGAGAGAATAGGCAAGTAATAAAGACAACAAAATTAAAAATAAAAAAGAGCTTAAATAGCTCTATAGTCATCTTTGCCTTTAAAAGGATTTTTCTTATCAATGTGATCAGTAAATAAAATCCCATTTAAATGATCAAGTTCATGTTGAAAACAGATTGCTAGTTCCTCTCGTGCTCTCACATGGATTTTTCTACCTTCCATATCATAAGCCTCCATGGTAACTCTAGCATATCTTGGAACGATTCCATCAACTGGTCGATTTACAGATAAACAGCCTTCACCCATTTCTACATAAATCTTCTCAACTGAATTACTAATAATCTTAGGGTTAATTAAAATATAAGTTTCAAATTCTCCTTCATCAATTTCATTGACAACAACGAAATATCTTTTAGGAACACCTAATTGAATAGCTGACATTCCCATACCAGGTCTTAAATCATATTTCTCAGACAATTCATCTATTTGAGAATCGTGTAAATACTGAATCATTGTATGAATTAATTCTTTATCTTTCTTTGTAAGTGGAAAGGTAACCTCTTTACTAACCATTCGTAAACGTTTATCTTTTTCGTCTAAAATATCTTTTGTTTTAAGCACAGTACCACCTCTTCATGCAAATATAGTTTATCAAAAAATCTTTGAAAAGAAAAGGAAAAAATAAAAACGTATAAAATTTTATACGTTTTTATGACATTTAAACTGCAAAACGGCATCCAATCACAATGACTAATAAGATAAATAACACTAAAACAATGGCGTAATTAGAGTTATTATTGCCATAGTAATAAGGATAGTATGGCATTTGATTATAAGATTGTCCACTACAACTAGTAGACGCATTACCATAATAATACATAACAAAGCCTCCTTTACATAATCTACTATAAAGTATGTAAATTGACAAAATATGTTAATAAAAAGAACCTAGAACAGTCATCTATTTTCAAAACCAAAGAAAATATGTTATATTATAGTATAGAATGGGAAGTGATAGAAACGAAACAAATTGTCAAATATATGGATAAACCATTGCTTATTGTCTCTGTAGTATTGTTTGTTATAGGGTTAATAATGGTTTTTTCTGCTTCAAATGTCACTGCCTATATGACTCACGCTGTAAGTCCATATAACTATTTTATTAAACAGGCACTATTTTTATTAGCTGGTACAATTATGGCTATTGTCATGATAAAATTTACCACTAAAGCATATGGCATGTTTTCTTGGGGACTTTTAATAATAATTATTATCAGTTTGTTAACATTATTAATTATAGGTCAAGCAAAAAACCGTGCAATTTCTTGGTATGATTTAGGACCAATTAGTATCCAACCCAGTGAATTTGCGAAAGTAATAACCATTGTTTGGTTGGCTAGATATTATGAAAAAAACAAAAAAATGACAAGTTATGGAAAAAGTCTATTCCCACTAGGAATATGTGCCATAATTACCTTGTTAATTTTTATTCAACCCGATCTTGGTACTTCAATTATATATGTAATGATAATAGGAGTAATGTTTTTAGCTGCACCGGTACTTAAAGAAATAAAAATGAAAACAATCTTTGGATTGCTAGGATTGGCTGTATTTGCTGGTGTTGTTTTTTTAGGAGCTGGAAAATCATTATTGCAAGAAAGGCAATTGGAGAGATTTGATTTTACAAACCCATGTGATAAATTGTTAACAACGGGAAATCAAGTATGTAACTGCTATATTGCAATTAATAATGGGGGACTAACCGGTGTTGGACTAGGGAACTCCACTCAGAAATATCTATACTTGCCAGAACCTTATACAGATTTTATTTTTGCAATTATTGTAGAAGAATTGGGCGTTATATTTGGAATAGGAATTTTATTATTATACATGCTTTTATTATATAGAATTTTAAAAATTGGCAGGGATAGTCCTTCTAATAGAGGTGCGTTACTGTGTTATGGAGTAGCAGTATATATATTCCTACATATCGTAATTAACTTAATGGGGATTTTTGGAATGATGCCTATGACAGGTGTACCATTGCCTTTTATGAGTTATGGAGGAAGTTTTACAATCTGTTTAATAGCTGCTTTAACAATTGTCCAACGTGTTAGTGTTGAAAACGGATTAACAAAAGAAAAACCCGAAAAAGTCAAATGAATCGACTTTTCGGGTTTTTATATACTATTGATGATAGAAAATAACCTTTTATCAATCTGAAAAAGATTCCAATCCATAAACAAAGGATAACCTTTTATTTAACTTATAGTAGAGAAAAAGTTAACAAAATTCCTCTTTTTTATCTAATAATACAAAAGAGGAGGTAAAATGACATTTCACTATCGTTATAGAAAGCAAATTATTATGGTTATAGTAACCATATTAATAATGGCAGGAATAGTAAGTACAGCTATATATTTTTATGAACCACCGCCAACTAAAAAAATATCTTCTATAAAGTCACAAAAACCAACAAATGATATAAAAAAAGAAGAACCGTTAAATAAGTATATGGTGGATATTAAAGGAGAAATCATAAATCCAGGAATCTATGAACTGACAAAAGATTCTCGCGTAATTGACGTGATTAATAAAGCAGGTGGTTTGACAAACAATGCAGATACTACCGTAATAAACTTAAGCAAAAAGATAGTAGATGAAATGGTTATTATCATTTATAGTAAAGAACAAGTTAATAATTGGAAAGAAACGATGGAAGAACAAAATTATTTACAAGAAAAATGCACCAATCAAGAAGATGCACAAATAAAAAATGATGCTTGTATCAAAATAGAGGATGATTCAAATAATAATCCAAAAATTATTAATATTAACATAGCTTCTAAAGAAGAATTGATGACTCTAACAGGAATAGGAGAAACTAAAGCTGAGGCTATTATTGCTTATCGTAACAATACACCATTCACTAAAATAGAAGATATCAAAAATGTCTCTGGTATTGGAGATAGTGTCTATGAAGAAATTAAAAACAATATTACAGTCTAAATGGTTTATTTTATTTTTTATAGTAATAACCATAATAGCAACAGCTATAAAATTATTTATTCGTCCCAACCTATATTACACCGAAAAAGATAATGTACTAATAGGGAACATAGAAAAAATAACTATAGATAATAATAAAATAACCTTAGTAATTGAAGCAAAAGAAAAAATACAAGGAACCTATTATTTTACTAACGCTAAAGAAAAACAACAGTTAGGAATTGGAGATAGGGTTAAAATAATTGGTAAACTAACAAAAGCAAAAAAGCCAACTACACAAGGCCTTTTTTGTTATGCCTGCTATTTGCGCAAGCAGGGAATTTATCATACTGTGAGAATAAGTACAATTCAAAAATTAAAAAGTAGTACCAAAATCTTTGATAAAATAAAAAATACATTGAATGAAAAAATTACACATCCATATATGCAATCCTTTTTATTGGGAAATTCTGATAACATAGATGAAACAGTAAAAAATAGTTATCAAGAAAATGGTATTAGTCATTTGTTTGCTATTAGTGGTATGCAATTTTATTTAATTGCAAATTTTATTTTAAAAATTAATAAAAGATTAAAAATATCAAAAAAAGCTAATAGTTTACTAACTTGCTTCATAATCTTTATATATTTTTCGCTACTAGATTTAAATGCCTCTATATTGCGAGGAATGTTGTTCTTTTGTTTATTTTCTATCAACAAAATAGGAAATTTAAATATGCCTAAATGGAAAATAGTTACTTTAGCAATTTTAATCACCATGTTAATAAATCCCTACTTCATAACAGAAGCTGCTTTTTGGTATTCATTTACCATAAGTATTGGTTTATTATACTTTTTGCCACCTAGTTCTTATTGGAGAAGTTTATGGAATAGTTCGATGATTTCATTTTTATTAAGCATTCCCATCAGTTTATATTATTTTTGTCAAATTAATATCTTAAGTCTTTTTTATAATCTATTTTATATTCCTTATATAAATATGATTATCTTCCCTTTAACAATTATCACACTACTAATACCACCAATAGAACCGTTATATCAACTAACAATTAACATTTTAGAAGAAAGTTCTTTGATGTTAAATAATATAAAGATTGGTAAACTTATTTTTCCCAAAATAAGTATGATAATTTATTTTTTAGAAGCAATAATACTAATTATATATTTAAAAAAGAAGCAAAAAACATTTATAATTATTTTTCTTACAGTTTTAATAGTTCATTATAATTTAGTTTATTTTAAGCAAGATTTTATGAAAGTAATAGATGTCGGACAAGGTGATTCAATTTTAATATTTTCGAAAGGAGAAGCCGCATTAATTGATACTGGGGGAAAGTTATCTTTTGAACAAACACAATTTAATACCATTACGAAATATACAACCATTCCACTTTTAAAAAGTTTAGGAATAAAAAAAATAAAATTTCTTTTTCTAACGCATGGAGATATGGATCACATGGGAGAGGCATTATATTTTTCAAATAATTTTACAGTTGATAATATATATATTAATTTAGGAAAAATATCTGCCCTAGAAAATAAACTGTTAGCAAGTAAAAAAACTAAAATAAGTAACCAAGATTCCGTCTTTCAGGTTGGAAATTTCACAATATATCAATTAAACAAATCTTGGAAGGAAGAAAATAACAGTAGTTCGGTTTATTATATTTATCACCCAAAATTAAAAATTCTCTTAATGGGTGATGCTACAGTAGAAACAGAAAAATATCTAATAGATAACTATAACTTGAATATAGATATTCTAAAAGTAGGGCATCATGGATCAAAAACCAGTACTGGAACTGAATTTTTGAAAACAACATCACCTAAATTAGCACTCATTTCAGTTGGAGAAAACAATAATTTTGATCACCCAAGTAAACAAGTATTAGACAATCTAGAAAATTTTAATATTCCATATTTAATGACGAAGGATTCGGGAACTATTACTATCTTTCCTAAGACTAAAGAAGTTGTAGAAGATAAAAAACAATAATAGACAATTCTCTAAAAAAAAGATACAATAAAAAGGAGTAAAGGTGATTGCATGAAAAATATAAACAATATATTAGAAAAAGATCTTAATGAAACAGAATTAATTCAGTCGTTTCAAGCTGCGTGTAGTGATAAAGGATTTTATGAGTTTGTGAGAAATTTACCAATTGAAGAAACGATCTTAATAAAATATACCTCTAGTTTAGAAGATGCATTTATGGAGTGTAAGAACTGCCAAAATTGTAAAGGGATAGAATATTGTAAGAATAGTGTAGTTGGATATTGTTATACTCCTAAAAAAGAAAAAAATATCATTCAGTTTTCTTATGTTGCTTGTCCTTGGAAAGAAAGAGATTTAAAAGAAAATGCTTATAAAGAAAATTTAGAATTATTTGATATGCCAAAAGAAATTAAAGAAGCGTCTTTAAAAGCTGTTTACACTGATGATAAATCTCGTGTGCCAATTATTAGGTACTTTAAAGAATTTATAGAAAAATATAATGATAAAAACAATCCTAAGGGACTATATTTAACTGGATCTTTTGGAAGTGGAAAGACATACTTAATAGCAGCTTTATTAAATGAAATGGCCAAAAGAAAAGTGTGTTGTGCATTAGTGTATTATCCTGAATTTTTAAGAAGTTTAAAGTCATCCTTTCAAACAGATTACGTAGAGAGATTTAATTTTATAAAAACGTCTCCAATATTATTATTAGATGATATAGGAGCAGAAAACCAAAGTAATTGGTCAAGAGATGAAGTGTTAGGACCTATTTTACAATATAGAATGCAAAATCATCTTCCTACTTTCTTTACTTCTAATTTAACTTTAGAAGAATTAGAAGCCTCATTATCAACTACATCTTCAGGTGTAGATAAAGTAAAAGCCAGAAGAATTATAGAACGGATTAAACAATTAACAATTCCAATGGAATTAGTTGGGAAAAACAGAAGAAATTAGCTTCTGTTTTTCTTTACAAATAAAATGAAAAATGATAGAATAATCTCGTTTTTGAGGAGATAAAATGAAATTAGTAAAAAAGCTAAATCAAAAAGACACAATCAAAAAAATATCAGTAGTAATACTATTGATATCTTTTTGCTTAGTACATTGCAAACATAATTTATCTGCTCAAGCTTTCGAATTGGATTATCAATTAATAAATACCAAAGACATGGCGACAGTAAATGTACCAGAAAAACAGCTTACCTCTGAATCTGCAAAAACAAATAACATATTTCAAATATACCAAGAAATAAAAAGTGAAACAGATACCGTCAAACAATCACTTACACCAATAGCTTTACCACCTAGAAAAGATACTGTTGCAACTTTGGAAGTCCCAAAAAGAATCTGGTATTTACCAACAGAATATGGAACCATTACAAGTTATCCGAGTGCAGCTCACTTTGCTTTAGATATTACTAGCCCAAGAGGATCTGCAGAACCTATCTATCCAGTAGCAAATGGAATTGTATCCAGTATCTATACAGATTCGGCTGGAGCTAAAATAGTAACTGTGAATCACAATATTAACGGACAAAATTATACTTCACAATACGTACATTTATCTAGCTATGCTCCAGATTTATATGTCGGAAAGCCGGTAACAATAAATGATTATTTAGGATTTATGGGAAGAACTGGTATTGCAACAGGAGTTCATCTACATTTAGCAGTAGTAGATTGCAATATCTTTGATGCAAATGATGCTAATTGCTCAACGCTAAACGGCTTCTTTAGATATGGAAGAACTAGATATTACCAAGGATTCATGGGTTTACAATCTGTTATGAATGTACCTACAATTTGGTATAGTAGATAAAAAAACTTGAACAAACAAAAAAAAAGTGCTATGCTAAAACTGTATTTGGGAAATACGAAGACAAAGGATATGGTAAATTAACAACTTTTTAAAAGAGACTTCGTGGTTGGTGTAAACGAAGAAAAGTTTAATTTATTACTCCCTTTTGAGTAGAATTATAAAAGTAATTCCGGTGATGCCGTTATAAAAAGTAAGTAAAATAGAGGATGGTACCGTGTATAAAACACTCCTAAAAAGGGAGTGTTTTTTATTTACAAAAATGAGTAAATGGTATAAGACATAAATGAATTGTTTGATTAAATTAGATTTGTTATTATCACACTCATGTTTTGTACGGAATAAAAATAGAGTAGGAACATAAAATAAATCTTACTGAAATTGGAACGGAATATTACTAAAAAAATATCAGAAGAAATAGCGATTTCCTATAAAAAAAGAAAAAAGGAGAAAAATCATGATAAATATAAAAGAAAATGAAAAATTAAATATGATGAATCATTCTTGTGCACATTTATTAGCACAAGCAGTAAAACACCTATATCCAGAAGCAAAATTCTGGGTAGGACCAGTAATAGAAGAAGGCTTCTATTATGATATCGATTTAGGAGACAAAACATTAACAACAGAAGATCTTCCTAAAATTGAAAAAGAAATGAAAAAAATAGCTAAGGATGGAAAAAGAATAGTTCGTCATGAATTAACAAAAGAAGAGGCTTTAGAAATGTTTAAGGATGATCCTTATAAACTAGATTTAATTTCTAGAATGGATGAGAATGAAACTACAATTTCCTGCTATACACAAGGAGACTTCACAGATCTTTGCAGAGGACCACACGTGGATACAGTAAAAGTATTGAAACATTTTAAATTAATTAAACATAGTGGTGCTTACTGGAAAGGTGATGCAAAAAATAAAATGCTTCAACGTATCTATGGTGCTTGCTTTGAAACAGAAGAAGAATTAAATAACTATTTACAAGAGTTAGAAGAAGCCAAAGAAAGAGATCACAGAAAAATAGGTAAAGAACAAGAATTATTCATGACACATGAATTAGTTGGATCAGGTATGCCACTATGGCTTCCAAATGGTGCACTAATTCGTCATGAATTAGAAAACTATATATATCAAAAAGAAGAAGCGATGGGATACAACCACGTATATACCCCATGTGTTGGTACTGTTGATTTATATAAAACATCAGGTCACTGGGACCACTATAAAGAAAATATGTTCCCAATGATGAAAGTAGATGATGAAGAATTTGTCCTTCGTCCAATGAATTGTCCACATCATATGTTAGTATATAAAAATAAAATGCATTCTTATCGTGATTTACCAATCCGAATTGGAGAATTCGCAACAGATTTCAGATATGAAGCAAGTGGAGCAGTAAAAGGACTAGAAAGAGTTCGCTGCATGTGCCAAAATGATGCTCACTTATTTGTAAGACCAGACCAAATCGGAGAAGAGTTTAAACGAGTAGTAAGTTTAATTTTAGATGTTTATAAAGACTTTGGTATTAAAGATTATAAATTCAGATTATCTTTAAGAGATAAAAATGATAAAGAAAAATACTTTGATGACGATGAAATGTGGGAAAATGCAGAAAATAAATTACGTGAAGTATTAAATGAAATGGGTGTTGATTACTTTGAAGCGGAAGGAGAAGCAGCCTTCTATGGTCCAAAGTTAGATGTAGAAGTAAAACCAGCAGTAGGACCAGAGGTAACTCTTTCTACTTGTCAATTAGATTTCTTACTACCAAGAAGATTTGAACTTACTTATGTAGATTCAAATGGTGAAAAGCAAACTCCTGTTGTAATCCATAGAGCAATATTTGGAACATTTGACCGTTTCACAGCTTTCTTGATTGAAGAGACTAAAGGTGCATTCCCTACATGGCTTGCTCCAACACAAGTGGCAGTGATTCCAGTTTCTTCAGAGTTCCAAGGTGATTATGCTAAAGAAGTTACAGACATATTAAAAGAAGCAGGAATTCGAGCTGAACTTGATGACCGAAACGAAAAGCTAGGTTATCGTCTAAGAGAAGCCCAAACTAAAAAAGTTCCTTATACATTAATTTTAGGAGACAACGAAAAACAAGATAATTTAATTAGTTATAGGCTACATGGTCAAAAGGATACAACTACAGTTTCAAAAGAAGAATTTATAAAACTAATTCGAACAGAGATAGAAAATAAAACGATTAGGAAATAAAAAACAATTAAAGCAAAAGAAAGACGAAATAATCTTTTCTTTCGGTGCTTATTACAAAAAAACGAAAAATATCGTAGGAATAGAAGAAACAAAAGAATATAGATTGTTTATTCAAGATAAAATTTAAGAACTCTGAAGAGTTCTTTTTTTCTGTAAAAAATCTGTAAATAACAAAAAAAAGCTTTTTCTAATATTTACAAACTTTCATATTTTGGTTAATATATAATTAATCAGTGGTATCTGGTGGTGAAAAGTGGGGGATTTTTATGTTTATGGGTGAGTATCATCATTCGGTAGATGATAAAGGAAGGTTAATTATTCCTTCAAAATTTAGAACAGAACTTGGTGACAAATTTGTGATTACTAGAGGAATCGAGAATTGCTTGTTTGTCTATCCCATGGAAAGATGGGAAACAATCGTCCATAAACTAGAAACCTTACCATTTACCAAAAAAGATGCAAGAAATTTTACACGTTTCTTTTTATCAGGTGCTACTGTAGCAGAATTTGACAAGCAAGGCCGTATTAATATTACCTCCCCACTAAT
>CALVYB010000017.1 GCA_944371955.1 uncultured Bacilli bacterium | reverse complement strand
TCGGTGACATATAATATTACTGCTGGGACATTTTTGCAAGTTAACACTTAAGACATTATCACAAATTAATCATAAATTTTGTATATGATTTAAAATAAGTAGTTGACAACTTTTATTCTTTATATTATTCTATGTTTAATCATTAAAATCTATGGAAAGTCCATAATACAATTAGCTCTTATAACAGTGATTTGAGGATAGTGTGAACTCAATTATAATCTAGTTGTATTCCTAGCTTTCTAGGTGAAGTTTTACTTCCGGTGTAACCGTTAAATAATTAAGTAATAAAGGATGGTACCGTGCTATTAGCACTCCTTGGGTATCATTCTTTTTTATTAGGAGGGATATTATGAGATTACAAGGAAATTACTTTTTTACACAAAAAGAAGTAGTAAAAGATGAAGAAAGTGTTAGTGCAAATTTGTTGGCTCGTGCTGGTATGATTAAAAAAGTTGGTAGTGGGATTTACGCTTTTTTACCTATGGGCCTACGAGTTCTTAAAAATATTGAAAATATTGTTAGAGAAGAAATGAATGCGATTGATTCTAATGAGTTAGTAATGCCTAGTATCCTTCCTGAGGAACTTTATGCTAAGAGTGGTCGAGTTGAGGCGTTTGGTGATGATATGTTTCGTTTATCGGATCGTTATGATAGACATTATGTGTTAGGACCTACTCATGAAGAATTGTTTGTTGAAGTGGCAAAAGATGTTATTCAGTCACATAGAGATATGCCCCTTAGCTTATATCAGATTGCTAACAAATATAGGGATGAACCTAGAAGTCGTTATGGTTTAATTCGTACACGTGAATTTATTATGAAAGATGCATATACTTTCGATAAAGATGAAAATGATCTTTCTAAGGCTTATCAAGCGATGTTTGAGGCTTATCATCGTATATTTCAAAGAATTGGATTAATCTACGAGGTGGTACGAGCGGATACTGGTGCAATGGGTGGTAGTTTGTCTGAAGAATTTCAAGCTCTTTGTGATATTGGTGAAGATGTTTTAGTTATTTGTGAAGATTGTGGTTATGCTACTAATATAGAAGTTTGTGAATGTCCGCAAGTTAAAACATTTAATTCAGTTGTGGAAAAAGAAAAAAGATTGCTACATACGCCTAATGTGGGTACTATACAAGATTTATATAGTGAATATGGAATTAATCCGTTTGATACAGTAAAGACGCTTATTTATAAAGTGGATGGAAATTTTTATGCATTTTTAATTCGTGGCGATAGAGAATTAAACGAGGCTAAAATAGTTAAATTGTTAAAAGCTAAGGACGTGGTAATGGCTACTCCTGAGGAAGATGAGCAGATTACTTATGCCAAGGCAGGTTTTGCTGGACCAATTGATTTAAATATCCCTATTATTATTGATTATGAACTTTTGACTATGAAAAATTTTTTGGTCGGAGCTAATCAAACTGATTATCATTATATTGATGTTAATTTAACTGATTTTCATTATGATTCAGTAGCAGATTTAAGAATGGTTTCTAAAGAAGATACTTGTTCTCGATGTGGTGGGAAATTAATTTTTAAGAAGGGTATTGAAGTTGGTAATACTTTTAAACTTGGTACTAAATATTCTGAAGCTTTGGGATTGTATTATACAGATCAAGATAATAAATTGCAACCAGTTGTTATGGGGTGTTATGGAATTGGTATTGCCAGGATTTTAGCAGCTTATGTAGAGCAACATCATGATGATAATGGTATTATTTTTTCTAGTGAGCTTTCTCCATATGAAGTAGCAATTGTTGTTGTGAATATGAAAGATGCAGTTCAAGTTACTTTGGCTGAAGAAATTTATAATGAATTAAAAGCTAGAGGAAAAGAGGTTCTTTTAGATAATCGTGATTTACGTGTCGGGCTTAAGTTTAAAGATATGGATTTGATTGGAATTCCTAAAAGAATTACTGTAGGTAGAAGAGCAGGTGAAGGTTTAGTTGAGTATAAAGAAAGAGATTCTTCTATTGTTTTAGAAATAGAAACAATGGAATGTTTAGAAAGAATCTAGCTTTGTTTTAAAATGTAATTAATTGTAAAGTTGGAGTGGTTTATTAATTGAGAAACTTATTTTGAAGTGGATAATCATAATAAACCCAAGTCATATAACATACTTGGGTGTTTTTAAATTTTATTTGGTTAGTTGCAATATAAAATAAAATATGTTATTATATTGGTATTGTTAACGGAGGTGTGCTATGGAAACAGCGCTCTTAATTATATCAATTTTGCTAATTGTAATAGTTTTATTACAAAGTGGTAAAGCTGAAGGTGCAGCACAAATTATTTCAGGAACTACTTCTGAATTATTTACGCATCGTAAGGAAAGAGGATCTGAACTTTTTATTACTAGATTTACTTGGATTCTTGGTTTGGCGTTTTTTATTATTTGTTTAGTGTCTATGTTTATATAATTTATAAAGCTCTTTATAGAGCTTTTTTTGTATGTAAATATTTCTAGTTATATAGACAAAAATAAGGTATAATAAAAGTAGAGGGTGATACTAATGAAAGATAATATAATTAATGTGTTAAAAAATAGTGATAAAGCTCTTAATATTTATGAGTTACAAGATAGGCTAGGATTGGCAGATGTTAGTGACATTAAAGAATTAAGTGATACTCTTCGTCAATTAGAAGATGAGGTTGTTATTTATTGTTCTAATAAGGGAAGATATATGATGCTTGAAGACAGTCATTTAAGAAAAGGTACTTTAAGAGCAAATAAAAAAGGTTTCGGATTTGTGGAAATTGAAAATATGGAAGATGACGTATATATTGCTCCTGAAAATATGAATGGTGCTATTCATGATGATATTGTTTTAGTTGAAATTACTAGTAAAATGAATTTGGATAGATTAGAAGGTCGTATTTTAAAGGTAATAAAACGTCAAGTTGAGAGATATATTGGTGAGATTAATTTTGATAAAAAAGGTAAAGGTCATATTACCTTAGATGATTCTAAAATTAAATTAAATATAGAAGTATCTAAAGAAAATTCTTTAAATGCAGTAGATGGTCATAAAGTAGTAGTTGAACTTATTAAAAAACTTAATAATAATTTGAAGTATTCTGGAAAGGTAGTAGAAATTATTGGTCATAAAAATGATCCTGGTGTTGATATTTTATCTATCGTTTATAAATATAAAATTAATACCGAATTCCCTATTGAAGTAAAAGAAGAAGTAAAAAGTCTTCCTATGGAAGTTCGTGATATTGACATGATTGGTCGTAGGGATTTACGTAATATGGAGATTTTTACTATTGATGGTGATGATACTAAAGATATCGATGATGCTATTTCTATAGAGAGAATGAGTAATGGACATTATAAATTAGGAGTTCATATTGCCGATGTTAGTTATTACGTAAAAGAAGGTAGTCCGCTTGATAATGAAGCAATGGAGCGTGGAACTAGTGTTTATTTAGTTGATCGTGTTATTCCGATGCTTCCCCACGAACTTTCTAATGGTATTTGTTCTTTGAATCCTAATGTTGATCGTTTAGCAATTTCTTGTATTATGGAGTTTGATCATGAAGGAAGACAACTTGATTATGAGATTTTTCCAAGTTTAATTCGTTCAAGAATTCAAATGACATATAAAAAAGTTAATAGTATTTTAGAGAAAAATGAAATTCCTGAAGGATATGAACCGTATGAGCATTCTTTACGATTAATGGCAGAACTTGCTGATATTTTGAGAAAAATGAAAATAAAACGTGGTTATATTGATTTTGAAGTGGATGAAGCCAAAATATTAGTAGATCAGAATTGTAAACCTACAGAAGTTGTTCTTAGAGATAGAGGAACTGGAGAAAAATTAATTGAAGATTTTATGATTGCTGCTAATGAATGTGTTGCAACTCATATTTATTTTATGTCACTTCCATTTATTTATCGTGTTCATGAAGTTCCAAAAGAAGAGAAATTAAGAAGTTATTTAAGTTTTGTTGGTAGTCTTGGATATCAAATATCTGGTGATTTAAAGGATACTAGCCCTAAAACTGTTCAAAAAATTATTAAATGTTTGGAAGATAAGCCGGAATTTAAGATATTATCTAGTTTATTGCTTCGTAGTATGCAAAAAGCAGTTTATCGTCCTGAAAATTTAGGTCATTATGGACTTGCTAGTCAATGTTATACACATTTTACATCACCGATTCGTAGATATCCTGATACAACTGTTCATCGTTTACTTAGAACATATTTATTTAATAAAGAGCTAGATATGGGAACCATTCGTAAATGGGAACAAAAGCTAATTTATATATCTGAACATTCTTCTGATCGTGAGCGAGCTAGTGTTGATTGCGAGAGAGAAGTTGAAGATATGAAAATGGCGGAATATATGGAAGAACATATTGGAGAAGAATATGAAGGAATGATTTCTTCAGTAACTAGTTTTGGTATGTTTATTGAGCTTGATAATTTAATTGAGGGGTTAGTACCTCTTCGCGATATGAAGGATTTCTTCCATTACGATGAAGAACATATGACTTTAACGGGAGAGAGAAGTCATGTAAAATATACAATTGGAGAGAGAGTTTTAATCAAAGTAGTTCGTGCTTCTAAAGAAGAAAAGACGATTGATTTTGAAATAATAAGGAAGCTTTAATATGGTAGTAAGAAAAGTTGGAAAATTAAAATTAAGAGTTAAAGTAATTACTGTTTGTATCATTTTATGTTTTATTGTTATTGCATTACTCTGCTTTTCCAACTTTTCTTTGTTTCATTCAAATAAAAATTTTAGAGATAATGTTGAAAAAAGTGAACAAGAAGAAAAAATACCTAAAAAGTATAGTTTTGATTTATTAATGGTTGGAGATGCTTTGATTCATAGTGCTATTTATGAGGACGCTAAGAATTCAGATGGCAGTTATAATTTTAAGCCAATGTTAGAGTATATTAAACCAATATCTTCTAACTATGATCTTGCGTATTATAATCAAGAAACTATTTTAGGAGGGAAAGATTTAAGTTATTCTAATTACCCATTATTTAATTCACCTGATGAAGTTGGGGAAGCTTTTATTGATGCCGGTTTTAATTTAGTCTCTTTGGCTACAAATCATACTATGGATAAAGGAGAAAAAGGAGTTATTCATTCTGTAAATTATTGGACTAGACAAAAAGATGTTGTGTGGGACGGCCAGCGTTTGTCTGGTGAAGAAAGAGAAAAAATAAGGACCTATGAATGTAATGGTATAAAATATGCTTTTTTCTCTTATACTACTTGGACAAATGGTTTAGAAACGCCAGAGGGTAAAGAATATTTAAATAATGTTTATTCAGCAGAAAAAGCAAAAAAAGATATTGAAAATGTTAAAGATAAAGTTGATATTATTATTGTTGCTATGCATTGGGGAACCGAATATTCTACTGAAGTTTCTAATGATCAGGTTACAATTGCTAATTATTTATCATCTTTAGGTGTACAATTAATTATTGGTTCTCATCCACATGTTGTGGAGCCAATTGAATATATTAATAATGGCAAAACTTTGGTTATTTATTCTTTAGGTAATTTTATATCTGATCAAGTAGGCATAGAAAGATTGACAGGATTGATGATGGAAGTTACAATAAATAAAATGGAAACTGAAGAAGAAAGCGTTGTTACTGTGGATAGTCCTAGAGCAGAACTTATTTATACAACGTCTAATTATGGCGGGAAACGTAATTTTAAAGTTTATCCATATTCAATGCTTGATAATTCTATTCTTTTAAATTATCAAAGTTATTATGATGAGTATAAAAGCATTGTCAGTTCAAAATATTCACAACTTACATGGGGACTTAGTAGGAGTTGATTAAATGGAAATTTTAAATAGAAAAGTGTATCATGATTATTTTATTGAAGAGGTATATGAAGCAGGAATCGTTTTAACAGGAACAGAAATTAAATCTATTCGTCAAGGTAATTGTAACATAAAAGATTGCTATGGTATTATCCGTAATCATGAAGTTTATCTTTTAAATATGTTTGTAGCCCCTTATAAAGAGGGTAATTTGTTTAATCATGAGGAAACAAGAAATCGTAAATTGTTACTTCATAAAAAAGAAATAAAAAAGATTCAGGAATCTGTTCAATTAAAGGGATTAACACTGATTCCTATTAAATTGTATTTTAAAGATAATATTTTGAAGGTGTCTTTGGGAGTGTGCAGAGGAAAAAAAGATTATGATAAACGGGAGTCTATTAAAGAGAGAGATATGAAACGTGAGGCTTTGCGTAACATAAAAAACTATTGATAAAAAAAGAAAAGTGTTATTTACTTTTCTTTTTTTTATTTGTAGTTTCTTTTTCGATTTTTTTCTTTGTATTATTTTTAGTTTCTTTTTCTACTTTTTTCTTTGTATTATTTATGGTTTCTTTTTTCTTTTTTCTTTTGAAAGACTTTTTGAATTCTTTCTGCCTATTTTCGGCTGATAATGTAAGATAAATACTGGCAAGACCTAATACTATGGCTATACAGTCAAAATTATTAAATATATTTTGAGTTAATAAGTTATATATTAATGATATCAATCCCATAATTGAAAGTATAATACTTACTCTAATATTCTTTTTAAAAGATCCTTTAATACTTAAGATTCCATTAACAAAAGATATTATAGTTATAAGGTATGATAATGTAAGTGCTAGCTTATAATGATTTTCGTGTGCTGGTAATGCTCCTTCAATTATTCCGTATGAACTTAGCGCTCCTAGAATTGCATACATTAATCCATATATGATTGTTACGATTCCTATAAAAGTTAACATTTCATGATTCTCTTTTTTCATAACTTCACCTCTTTATTATTTACATTTTATCATATTTTGTTTTTTTTTAAAACTTTATTTTGTCTGCTTGAGTATCTTTCTTTTTATATTTTCTCTTTTTACTAATTTTTTTATTTCTATTGTTAACATATATAATTAAACTATTTTTTCTAAAATAGCAAAAAAACTAACATTTCTGTTAGTAATTTATTACTCTCGAATTTATAAAATTTCGAGTTTCTTATCAATCTGGTGGAGCTGAGGAGAATCGAACTCCTGTCCGAAAATAGAGCTACATAAACGTCTACAAGTTTAGTTAACTAATTTTATTCATATATTACCCAAGTAGTTAACGACCAAGATAATATATTATCCCTTTAATTCTTTCTATTTTTTGGGAGAAAAATAGCTATAACCTATAAAATATGAACCTTCAATCATTTCCTAGGTGAGAAATAAAAGAAAGCGCAGGCCTCTATATTATTAGGCGAATGCTACAGCTTGGTTTCCACCAAACATGTTAGCAACTGCATTTTTAATTTTGTTTGCGTTTATTTTTTTGTGCCCGTGACGTGGACTTTCGGCTTGCTGTCTATGCTCTACTATTCCCGTCGAAACCATGTCAGCCCCATATGCGTAGATTATATCATATATTTTTATAAAAATCTAGCTGTAAAATTGTGCAAAACATGAATAATCAGTGCATAGAAATTATGATGTTTATGGTATAATATGTATGGGAAGGTGATAGATTGAAAACAGAATGGAAAGATTTTAATCAAGGAGCATGGTGTGATGAAATTAATGTTAGTGATTTCATAAAAAATAACTATGTATCTTATGATGGGGATGAATCATTTTTAAGTGGCCCTACTGAAAAAACAAAGCGAGTTTTAAAAGTATATGAAGATATGTGTAAAGAAGAAGTAAAAAAACATGTTATCGATATTGATGTTGATCATCCAGCTGGAATTAATGCTTTTGATCCTGGTTATATTAGTGAAGATGATAATGTTATTGTTGGTCTTCAAACAGATAAATTAGGTAAGAGAAGTATTGTTCCTAAAGGTGGAATCAAGATGGTATATCAAGAGCTTAAAGCATATGGATATAAAATGAATGAAGCTCTTGAAAACTTTATTAAAGGTACTAATTTAGTTAAGACTCATAATGATGGTGTCTTTGATGCATATACAGAAGAAATTAGAAAAGCTCGTCATAATAAATTATTAACTGGTCTTCCAGATGCTTATGGTCGTGGAAGAATTATTGGTGATTATCGTAGAATAGCTCTTTATGGTATTGATTATTTAATGCAACAAAAGAAGAGTGATTGGGATAATATGAAAATCTCCGTAATGGATGATGAAACAATCCGTTTACGTGAAGAAATTTCTATGCAGTATAAAGCTTTACAAGAAATTAAGGATATGGCTGCAAGATATGGATTTGATATTTCTAGACCAGCAAGTAATGCCAAAGAAGCAGTTCAATGGACTTATTTTGGATATTTAGCTGCTATTAAAGAAGATAATGGTGCAGCTATGTCTTTAGGTAGAGTAGATGCATTTTTTGATATTTATTTTGAAAGAGATTTAAGAAATGGTACTTTAACTGAGGAGGAAGCTCAAGAAATTATTGATCATTTTGTTATTAAATTAAGAGCTGCTCGTCATTTAAGAACCCCAGATTATGATGAATTGTTCTCTGGTGATCCAACTTGGGTAACTTGTTCTTTAGGTGGTGTTACAACTGAAGGTAAGTCTATGGTTAATAAGACTTCTTTCCGTATTGTTCATACATTAGAAAACTTAGAGAGTGCTCCAGAACCAAACATGACTATTTTATGGGCACAAAATTTACCAGAATCTTGGAAAAAATATTGTGCTAAAGTTAGTATTGCGACTGATTCTATTCAATATGAAAATGATGATGTTATGCGTCCAAGCATGGGTGATGATTATGCAATTGCTTGTTGCGTATCTGCAATGCGTGTTGGTAAAGATATGCAATTCTTTGGAGCGCGTTGTAATTTAGCTAAGACATTACTTTATGCTATTAACGGTGGTGTTGATGAAGTTAAACGAGAATTAGTTATTCCTGGATTTGAAAAGATGACTGATGAAGTACTTGATTATGATAAAGTTAAAGAAGCTTATTTTAAGATGATGCATGAAGTTGCTAGAATTTATTCTGATGCAATGAATATTATTCATTACATGCATGATAAATATGCTTATGAAGCTGGACAAATGGCATTACATGATACTTATGTAAATCGTTTGATGGCATATGGTGTTGCAGGATTCTCTGTAGCAGTAGATTCACTTTCAGCTATCAAATATGCAAAGGTTAAACCAATTCGTGATGAAGAAGGAATCACTGTGGATTTTGAAATCGAAGGAGATTTCCCTAAATATGGTAACGATGATGATAGAGTCGATGAAATTGGAAAAGAACTTCTAGAAGTATTCTATAAGGAATTAAGTTCACATCCTTGCTATAGAAATGCGCATCCAACATTATCAGTACTTACTATTACATCTAATGTTGTTTATGGTTCTAATACTGGTGCTACTCCGGATGGTAGAAAAGCGGGTGTTGCATTTGCTCCTGGAGCTAACCCAATGCATGGAAGAGATCAAAGTGGTGCTATTGCTTCATTAAACTCTGTTGCTAAATTAGACTGGGCAAATTGTTGCCGTGATGGTATTTCTAATACATTCTCTGTTGTGCCTAGTGCTTTAGGTCAAACTAATGAAGAAAGAGTAGAAAATTTAGTTAACTTAATGGATGGATATTTTGTTCAAGGAGCGCATCACTTAAACGTTAATGTATTAAATCGCGAAATGTTAATAGATGCTATGAACAATCCTGATAAATATCCATTACTTACTATTCGTGTTTCTGGATATGCGGTACGTTTTAATAAATTAACTAGAAAGCAACAAGAGGAAGTTATTGCTAGAACATTCCATGAGAAAATGTAATTATGAAAGCTAGTATTGATTCAATAGAAACTTTTGGATTAGTTGATGGTCCTGGTATTCGATGCGTTGTTTTCTTTAATGGTTGTATGTTACGGTGTAAATACTGTCATAATCCTGAAATGTGGAAAAAAAGAGATGAAAACTATACGCCTGAGGAATTAGTTAGGAAAATTAAGAGGTGCGAACCTTACTTTAAGAAAAATGGTGGAGTCACTTTTTCTGGGGGAGAACCTTTATTACATAGTGAGTTTATTATTGAGGTTTGTAAGTTATTAAAAAAAGATAATATTCATATTGCTCTAGATACTTCTGGGGTTGGATTAGGAGATTACTATGAACTTTTATCATATGTTGATTTGGTTCTTTTAGATATTAAGCATACTAATCCAGGGGAATATTATAATATTACTGGTTTAGAAATGCAGAAAGTGGAACACTTTATTGATGTTTGTAATCAGATGAATAAAAAGATTTGGATTCGTCAGGTTATTGTTCCAGGTATTATGGATAATTATGAATATATGGATAGTTTAGTAGACTATTTACAACATATTCATAATGTTGAAAGAGTTGATTTTCTTCCATTCCATCGTTTGGGGCGTGAGAAATATATCAAATTAGGGCTTTCATATCCATATGAAGATAAACAAGATATGGATAAAGACAAATGTGATGAATTGTATAATTATTTTAAAGAAAGATATTTTAAATAATATCTTTTTTTGTTATACTGTTTTTAATTAAAGGAGTCTAATTATGAGGAAGACTGTAGTTTCTGAAATTTATTTAACTTCTAAATTTGTATCTAAAGAGTCTTGGCATTCTTTATTTTTAAAACTTTTTGGTTATTTAGGCCCTTTTTCTAACTTTAAGATATTTGTTGTATGTGATTTGAATAAAATCCATTATTATGTTTGTACTAATAATCTTTTGCCTAGTGTATTAGGTGAAGTATCTGACTTTATGTTTAAAACTGTTAACATTAATTGGTCTTTTGCTTATGAGTATGGTTTACCTTATATGAATCAGTTGACTGATTCTGTGATTGATTTATTGGATAGGGAATCTTTAAAAAAAGAACGGCGCATCAAAATGGTAGAAGTTAATTTTCGAATGGTTACTAGAGATAAGTTTTTGAGCCGAGGATATGTATATATAACTGAAGGTGAAAGTATTATACGTCGAAAATTATTTAGAACTTTACCTGAAACTTTATTTAGTATTGATTTTTCAAAAAATAAAAAGTATACATGTCAAGCATCGCCTAAGTATTTGGATTTTCAAAAGGTGTTGCCATTATTACAAAGTGAAGCAATACAAGGATTATTTTCAGTTCCTACTTTTCCTTATTTTTCAAAGGATTATTATTTGAATTTATCTAGTTATTCTTTTGATAAGCATTCTCTTATTGTTGGTGCTAGTGGTAGTGGAAAGTCCAAGTTTATTAGTTTATTTATTAGTCGTTTAGCAGCAACTGTTGATTATAAATTAAAATATAAAATTGTTGTTATTGATCCGCATGCTTCTTTAGAAGAAGATATTGGTGGTTTACCTAACACTTTTGTTATTGATTTTCAGACTCTTGAACAGAGTATTAATTTGTTTGCCAATTCTACAGATAATATTGTGGTTGCTGCGGATTTGTTGATGTCTTTATTTTCTTCTTATATTGGTGACTTATATAATTCTAAGTTAGAAAGAGTTTTGCGACATAGTTTATTATTGCTCTTATACTGTAATACATTTAGCTTTATACAATTACGAAAATTATTGTTAGAAGTTGAATATCGTGAATCTTTATTGTTAGGTGAATTACCAGATAGTATTTATAGTTTCTTTTTGTCGGATTTTAATGAAATGAAAAATAAGTATTATAATGAATCAATTGCTCCTATTATTGCTTTTCTAGATGAGATGGAATTAATTCCGATTTTTCAGAGAGAAGATAGTGATGTTTTGTCTTTACAAGAAGTTATCCAGAAAAATTTTTTGACTTTGTTTTCTTTGAATCGAAATATATTAGGAGACTCGTCTGTTAGTACTATTTCTGGTCTTATTATGCAACAATTAATGACATTAATTCAGAAAAGAACAATCGATGAACATATTATACTTATTGTTGATGAAGTTTCTATGATAGAAAATCCCATTTTACTTAAGTTTTTATCAGAAGCTCGAAAGTTTGGTTTGTCTTTAATCTTAGCACAGCAATATTTTGAGCAGATTAGTAAAGAACTGCAGAATGCTATTTTTGCTAATGTGGTAAATTATTATGTATTTAGGGTTTCTAGAAGAGATGCCACTTTATTATCTAGCAATATATCTATGAAATTATCGGATGATGATAATGATGAAAATCGTATATCGATGCTAATTAATTTGGCAGATCGAGATTGTGTTGTACGAATAGGGAGCCATGGAGTGTTACTTCCAGCATTTAAGGGAAGAACTGTTGATTTTGTTCCTGTTAAGCAAATTAAGAAACCGAAGATATCTAAACCGGTACCTAAAAGTAAAGTTACAATATCTTCTCCTAAAAAGAAATTTGAAATTACGTCAAATATTAAGTTAACAGAGTTATTATTAGAACAGTCTTCTAGTAGAAGAGATATGAGAGGTGAAGCCAATGAATAAAATACAAGTGTTAGAAACGGTGGATAAGATTTTTTCTAATGTTTTTGATTGTAAAAATCCATTTTCTATTGATCAAATTTTAACCAAATTTGCTTTTGATGTTAAGTTGCCACAACAAGTTAATGATTCTATTACAGGTGAAGTTACTTGGGCTACATCGGTAAATCCTACGAAATATATTCGAGAAGAAAACACCTGGAAGTGGAAAACATGGGAACAACCTAAACAAGAAATTACAAATTTGGAGCAGTTAGTTACTTTATGGAATCAATTAAACTATCGCACTACTGAAAGAGTGTATGATTCTACTAATGTTTCTGAGAGTGATACTATCTATCGTTCTGAAAATGTATATCGTTCTTGTGATTCTAGTGATTGTAAAAATTTAGTTTTTTCTGATGGGTGTCAGGGAAGTGAATATTTACTTGCTTCTCAAAGATCTGGACATTGTAGTTTTTGTATTCGATGTGATGATTCTTCGGGTTGTTCTAATAGTTATAATGTTTCTTGTTCAGCAAAAATTAGTAATTCTCTTTTTATAGAAGACTGTGGATCTTTGCATGAATGTATGTTTTGTGCTCATATTTCTAATAAAAAGTATTGTATTTGTAATATGCAATTTGAAAAAGAAGAATATTTTGAAATAAAAAAAGAAATTGTTAAATGGATTATCAATTCATAAAGCCAAATTAGGCTTTTTTTGTATGTATCTAAAAATCTAGTACATGCTATTATTGGTGATACTATGTTTTGGAATGCAAAATTTCCAGTGGTTAATACCCAAAATTATGTTCGTGAATTGGATGTTGCAATAATTGGTGGGGGACTTACTGGTCTTAGCACGGCTTATTATTTAAGAAATTCTAATTTGAAAGTTGCGGTGTTTGAACGAGATAAAATAGGTATGGGTGCTACTAGTCGTTCAACCGCTAAAATTTCTTATTTACAAGGGGATATATATCAAAGATTAGGTGATAAAGCAGAATCTTATTATTTATCGCAAAATGAAGCTATTAAAGATCTATTAAAGATTATAGAAGATGAAAATATATCTTGTGAGTTAGAACAAGTTCCTTCTATTCTTTTTTGCTTACAAAAAGAAAATAGAGCAAAGATTTATTTAGAAAAACAATTGTTGGAACGTTTTGGCGCTCATCCTTATGAGGTGCAACACTCCTCTATTTGTGCAGGTATAGGAATTTCAGATTCTTATGTTTTTAATCCTTTGCAATTTTTATCTGGTCTTTCTAAAACTCTTATTTCTAAAACTTTTATTTATGAAAATACTACAGTTCTCAATATCAAAAAACATAATGGTCGTTATCTTATCCATACCACTAATGGTAATTTTTTTGCTAAAGATGTTGTAATAGCTAATCATTATCCTTTCTTTTTGTTTCCTAATTTATTTCCTCTTAAGACATATGTGAAGAGAGAATATGTAAATGTTGGTAAAGTAAAATATAACTTATCTTTCACGGCAATTAATATTGATTCTGATTTTCATTCTATTCGTTATTATAAAAACTATTTACTTTATGGATCTAATCGACATCGATTAACCGATAAAATTGATTTTGGCAAACATTATGATAAAAGTCGTTTGGATTTTAAGAAGTTATTTAATATATGTCCTGAATTTACGTGGGATAATCAGGATATTGTCAGTCATGATTTATTACCTTTTATTGGGAAATTAGATAGTCATCTTTACGTTGGAACTGCTTACAGAGGTTGGGGCATGACTAATGGCGTTCTAGCAGGTAAAATAATTTCTAATTCTATTTTATATAAGTCTACTCCATATCAACATTTATTTTATCCACAACGAATGAATTTAGAGATGATAATTAATTCTTTTTTAGGAGTTTTTCATTATATGAAAGCAAATACCCAATCATTTTTTACAAAGCCTAATCCTTCTTATGTTAAAATTAATGGTATTTTACATGCGATTTACGAAGATGAAGAACATAAAATTCATAAAATTTGTTTACTATGTCCACATATGAAATGTCATTTGGTTTTTAATTCTTATGATAAAACTTGGGATTGTCCTTGCCATGGCTCTAGGTTTTCTTTGGATGGAAAATTAATCAAAGGTCCAGCAACTAAAGCTTTAACAAAAAAATAGTATAAAAGCTTTTATTTTCTTCATACTACTAGTGAGGTGAAAAGATGAATAAGCAATGTGAATTAATTGAAAAAATTTATAAAGATGCTTCTATGGGAAGATTTTCTACACAAAAATTATTAGAAAACTTAAAAGGAAAAGATAATAAAATTACTGGAGATGTAGAAGAAATTTTTAATGGCTATTCTTCTTATGAAGAAAAAGCAAAAGAGATTCTACTTTCTAGGAATATAACACCGGTGGAAGAAGGAAATATGACTAAAATGATGTCTTCTATGGGAATTTTTAAGGAAGTTCTTACGGATAATAGTGATTCGGCTATTGCAGATTTATTAATTCAAGGATTATTAATGGGTGAAGTGGAAATGAAAAAAAGAGTTGATAATGCTAGCGATGATGTTAATAAAGATGATTTGGATTTGGCAAAAGAGTTTTTAAAATTCCAAAAGAAGTCACATAAAACAATGGAAAAATATTTATAAAAGACCAATGAGTCTTTTTCTTTTGTATATTTTTTTTCTTTTTGGTTAAGCTATAGATAGGTGATGAATTTTGACAAAGATTACCAGTTGTGTTATAATATACTCTATCTCAGGGGGAGATTATGCATGAAAACAGAAAATTTACCGTCGAAATGTAAATTGTTAACGACTACTATGTTTCTTTTTGTGAGTTTGATGTTTTGTTATTTTTTTGAGTATCATCAAGTTTATTCAAGTATTGATGTTTCTATTTCTAAAACGGCTATAATTGAATATGGGAGCCCTAATTATGATATTCGTCAAGTTGTAGAATCGGTTGATGGTGAGATTGTATCAATTAAAAAAGATATTGATACCACCAAAGTTGGGCAACAAGAAATTATTGTTGAAGTCAAAAAAAATCAAATAGTAAAAGAAGTTCCAATTGTAGTTGAAGTAAAGGATACTATTGCTCCCGAAATACAATTGAAAGAAGAATCTATTTCTTTAAAGGCTGGAGACTCTTTTGATCTATTAAATAATATATCTTCTGTGTATGATAAAGTAGATGGAAGTCTTGAATATCAGAAAAAAGAAATCATTAATGATGAAGTTGATACTAATTATTATACGTTGGAAAGTAATGTTGATACTAATATGCCAGGTACTTATCAGGTTATTGTCAAAGCAGTTGATAAGTATGGTAATAAATCTTCTGTTACTTATTCTGTTGTTGTTTCTGAAAAGGTAGAAGAAACTATTTCTATGCCAGATAATGTATATTACGATGATTATGTTCCTGCAGGCAATGTAAGCTCATTAGTACAACTTGCTTATTCTCTTATTGGTAGCTCATACGTAGCTGGAGGAAATAGTCCTGCTGGTTTTGATTGCAGTGGGTTTGTGCAATATTTGTATAAACAAATAGGTCTTTCTGTTAGCAGAAGTAGTTCCACACAAATGTATGATGGTGTTGCTGTTAGTTATGAAAATGCACAGCCGGGTGATATTCTTATTTGGGGTTATACTGCTGAGATTCCAACACATTCTGCTATTTATGTTGGTAATGGTCAAATGATTCATGCAACTAATCCTGTGCAAGGTGTAATTGCAAGTGATGTAGCTGCTTGGACTCGTGGTAGCGGTACTCATGTTATTGCAGTTAGAAGAATCTAGACTAGCTAGTTTCTTTTTTTAGGGGTGTTTAATGATGCTTGAATATACACATATTGCTATTGAAGTTACTAGAAGATGTAATCAACAGTGTGCCGATTATTGTATGCGAGGACCACGTCAAAATTTAGATATTTCTCCCCATTTTATAGATTTGCTTTTGGATCCACATAGAAATCATTATAAAGCGATAAGGTCAATTACTTTTTCTGGTGGTGAGCCCACTTTAAATGTTCCAGCTATTACTTATACAATTAATAAAATCATTTCCGAAAAATTACCAATTTTTCAAGTTTCTCTAATGACTAATGGGTTGATTTATTCTGAAGAATTAGTTGAGGCGTTTAAAGAATTCAATAATTATTATAATTCTCATTTATTGCCTTTGTTTCCTTTTGTTTTTTCTCTCAAAAAAAAAGATATATGTATGGATAGATTTAAAAATCAAGGGAGTTTTATTGGTTTTTCTAATGATCAATATCATAAACCTATTCCTAATGAAGTATTAAATGATTATTTTTCTCATAAACCATATATTTGTTATTCTATGGCTGGTAATCGTGAAGCAAAAGATATCTTACAGTCTGGCTTTTCAAAGCAAGGTCGTAGCCTTTCAAGTTTAAACAGCGATATCCGTATTTTTAAAGATGTTGTATTTGATTTAATTTATTTAACTGCTAAGGGTAATCTCGCTACTCATGGTGATGGAAGTTTTGATTCTTTAGATGAAATTTCTCAACCTTTTTCTATTTTGGATTATAATTTGGAAAGATTTTGCTTCGAAAATCTTTCTTCTTCATCTACGGTTGGGGGTCAAAAACCTGTTTTTCTTGGAAAAATAAAATCGTTAAGAAAAAAAGTATAATTTTTATTTTTTGGGTCACTCTATAGATAGGAGGGATTATATGGAAACAGTACAAAAGATATTATTAGTTATTACTATTATTGGAGCTGTTAATTGGGGATTCATTGGTATATTGGACTTTAATTTAGTAGACACTATTTTTGGTGTTGGCTCTTTATTTAGTAGAATTATTTATAGCCTAGTTGGTATTTGTGGACTAATTAATATCGGAATTTTATTTAATCATATTGAAGCTAAGTAATTTTTTTAAAATAGTTTTCAATTATTGAAAAAAGTGATACAATATTTTTGTATCTTTTTATTTGCCGATTTAGCTCAGTTGGTAGAGCAGCGCATTCGTAATGCGGAGGTCGAAGGTTCAAGTCCTTTAATCGGCACCATAGTGGTTATAACTGTTTGAACATCAAACTGAATATATAGAAAATCAATCTTAAATCGATTGATTTTTGTTGTTTTTTACCTTAAAAAATGTTATTATTAGAATTGAGAATAGGGGTGGTATATTGGATTTAATTATTTCATTTTTTCGAGATTTCTTATCCGGCCCTGTCTATATTGTCGTTGTTATAATTTCTGTTATTGGAATTATTGGCTGCATTGGTTATTTAGCGGAGGCTTCATTGAAGCAAAAGGAATTAGAGCGGAGACAAAACGCAATGTATGCTAAAGTTCACTTTTTACCAGTGGATGAGAGTAGTGCTACTTCAATTGCTTCTAACGTTCAAACGGTAATCTCATCTGCTCAGCCAGCTACTTTAGGTTCTGCCACTGCTACTAATCTGGCTCAATCTGAAATCGGCGGTAATGCTGATGTGGTTACTACTCCTTATAATTCACCGAGTTCTCCTATGACTTCTGATACTAAACAGGAAAATAGTACTTTTCATGGGCAAGAACAATAACTTTACTATTTCTATTATTTTTTGTATACTATTATAGAGCATGGAGGGATTTGATGACAATAACAGTGACTGATATAATTTCCATTTTAAGAAAACTGGGAGATATATGTCTTGTTTGGATTATTTTTTATTTTATTTTGAAAAACATAAAGAATAATATTAAACTTTCTTTAATTTTTAAGGGAGTTGTATTTGTAATTATTTTGAGTTTAGTAAGTGATTGGTTAGGTTTTACTACTATAGCTGTATTGCTTGATTATGTAATTCAGTGGGGGCCAATTGCTTTGATTATTATTTTTCAGCCTGAAATACGTACTATACTTGAGCAATTGGGAAGAACTCAATTACTTGGACGTCATAAAACATTGACAGTAGATGAGCGGGAACACTTAGTATATGAAATTGTTAATGCCGTTGATTATATGAGAAAAGAAAAGATTGGGGCATTAATTGTTTTGGAGCGGGACATTAGTTTAGGAAATTATATTGAAAAAGCCAAGAAAATTTATGCAGATTTGTCTAGTGACTTATTAATTTCTATTTTCTATGAGGGAAATCCTCTTCATGATGGTGGAGTTATTATTCAAGGGGATAGAATTACTTGTGCGGGAGCTGTTTTTCCAACTAGTAGTAGTCCTAAAATTAACCGTAGGTTGGGGACAAGGCATAGAGCGGCTTTAGGTTTAAGCGAGGAAACAGATGCTATTAATATTGTGGTTTCTGAAGAAACTGGTCGTGTTTCCATAGCTTTGAAAGGTGAATTGTTGTATAATTTAACACTTGATGATGTTCGTATGATATTAATTGATGAACTTCGACCTAAACAAGATGCAGATTTAGATGAAGATGAAATAGATGAGGAAGAGATTTATGAAGAGAATAAGTAAAAATATTAAACTTTTCTTCCAACATGTTCTGTTGTTTTTTGATAAATGGTTGATTACTCCTATTACTAAATTAATGTTGAAGGTTGCGACTTTCTTTAAGGATAATACAAAGAACTTTGATCGAGTTGCTTCTAAAAAATCTACTTTAATTATTGTTAGTTTAGTTTTGGCATTTGCTGTATTTGTTATTGTTGACCAAGAATCAAACATTATGATAGATCAGTACGCGGAAGTATTATATGATGAACCTGTAACAGCAGTGTATAATGAAGAGCTTTATGTAGTTGAGGGCTTACCTGAGACAGTCGATATAACTTTGATTGGTCAAAGGAGGCACATCTTTTTGGCAAAGCAAGCACCTTCTAAAGGTGTAACTGTTGATTTAACTGGGTTAAAACCAGGAAATCATAAAGTAACGCTTAATTATTCACAACGATTAAAATCTTTGGATTATCGTTTAGATCCTTCGGAAGTTACAGTTACTATTTATGAGAAAGTTAGTGCTACTAAGAGTTTGACGGTAGATATTTTACATCAAGATGAATTAGATAGTAAGTTATATATTGATAGTGTTGAACTTGATAGAACTGATGTGATTATTAAAGGAGCTCAATATAAGTTAGATAAAGTGGCTACAGTTAGAGCTTTGGTGGATGTAGAAGAGATTGCTAATCCGAAGGCTGGAGAAATTTCTCTTAAGGATGTACCTCTAGTTGCATACGATGAAGAGGGACAAAAAGTGGATGTAGAAATTGTTCCATCTACTGTTGATGCTAAACTTACAATTACTTCACCAAGTAAGGAGATTCCTATTAAAGTAGTTCCTACAGGAAAACTTGCGTTTGGTAAGTCCATTGAATCTATTGACACTAATGTTTCTACCGTTACGGTTTATGGACAACAAGACGCTATAGATAAGATTGAAGAATTGGAAGTAGAAGTAGATGTAAAAGGATTAGATAAAGATAAGAAATTTACTGTTACTCTTAAGAAACCTAAAGGTATTACAGAAATAAGTGAAAAGACAATTTCAGTAGATGTTAAAGTTGCTAATTCTACTACTAAGGAGTTTACTGTCAATACTATTGAGTTTAGAAATTTAGCTGATGGTTTATCCGTTCAAGCTTTGTCTGCTGAAGATACCACTGTTATTGTTTCCGTTAGTGGTAGTTCAGATATTATTAATAAACTAGATTCTTCATCTATTGTTGCTTATGTTGATTTAGAAAAATATGGAATCGGAGAGCATGAAGTTGAAATACATATAGAAAAATCTGATCCGAAACTTACTTATACACCTAAAACTAAGAAGATTAAAGTAAGAATTTCATAAAAAGTGGGATAGTAAAAGCTATCCTTTTTTTTGCATAAAAATAAAAATGTTTCATACAGTTTAATAGAATGTAATGAGAGGTGGATTATGAAAAAATTATTAATATTATTATCTTTTAGTCTTTTTTTATTTGCTGGGTGTGGTAAATATGGAGAAAATGATGTAATAAAAGACTTTAGTAAAAAAACAAATGATGCTAAAGCATATTATATAGACGGTAAGTTGGAGATTGTTAATAACGATAATGTTTATAATTATGATGTTGAGGTGGCATTTAAAGAAAAAAATTATTATAGGGTTACACTTACTAATACATCAAATAATCATACACAAGTCATTTTGAAAAATGATGATGGAGTATATGTTATGACACACAAAAGTACACAACTTTTAAAATCAAATAAGTTTGAGGTTATATCAATTTAATTAGTATCTGATAAACACTAGAATATGTTAAACGCATATTCTTTTTATTATGTTTGACCGTTATGGTCAAACAGTAAAACCACCTGCTATGCAGGTGTGAATAGTAAAGAGCTCCG
>CALVYB010000016.1 GCA_944371955.1 uncultured Bacilli bacterium | reverse complement strand
ATAGATTTATTATATAGTAAATTAAATAAGGTTCAAACCTGCTCATTTACTAATTTACATTATACGTGATATAATAAGCGCGTCTATTGAATAAAAGGGGGGATTGGAATGGGCTCTTTAAAGGAATCCATTCAACAAAGGGTAAACAAAATAAGGTATACATATTATTTATTATTTTGTCCTGAGAAAATAGAAATTCCAAAGGATATTTCCGAAAGTGACTACAGAGAATATAGTAAACAAGTTTATCAAAAGTCGTTAAAAATACATGAAAAATTAGGTGCAAAGCAGTTTCTAAAGTTTGTAAGAAAATTTGATAAAGCTAAATACAGATTTATCAAAGACGTTATTACCGAAGAAAGATTTCTAGGATGGTCTGATAAATTAAAAGATTATATTCAAGAAAAAAGATTAAAAAAGGCCAAAACAGAAGAAGAAAAGGAAAAAATCATTGCTGATACAAATCGTTCTAAATTAGTGGTAAGAATACAATTAAGAAAAGAAAAATCACGTAACTACTTTCAAGGTGTAGATCCAGAAATAGGTGTGTTTGCTACATATCTAGAACAAAATAAAAGCATCCATGAGGAGGCTCTAAAAATAAATGTTATTTTATTAGCAGTTAGCATAGGATTAGCAATAGTAGGGATCCCGCTTTTACCAATGGTATTAGGCGGATATCAAATTTTGGCAGGGTTTAAAAATTTTCAGTGTATCAATGCACAAGCATATAATTTAAAGAGAATGGCTATCAGAGGTGAAGTACTTGGAAAAAAAATAGCTCAAAAAATAAGTGATCTATCGAAAGAAAACCAGTATGTAACAGGTAAAACAAAGCGCCAACCACAATCAAATATGAGACATGAAAAGCAAAATCTAGAACCGACACCTACAACAGAGCAAGCTGCACAAGTTATAACTCAATTGGATTTAGGAATTCCACGAGAAGACGGAGAAGAGCCAGTGTTAAATGATAAATCACAATTTGAATTGCTTATTCCAAAATTGATAGAATTCGCTAAAACACCAGAGCAACTGCAAGAGCTCAAGCAGTTGTTAGGAGTAAGACCCAAAAATTTAGCAACCGAAGAAAATCTTGCATCTACACCTAAAAAGGCCATAAAATAGATAGGAGGTATGAATAATGGGAACTTCCGTAGACATACTTAATTTAAAACTGACAACAAGTACTTTAGCTGGTAATGAATGGATTGGAGCCACTACAACTGCATGTTCAACAACATCGACCGGATTCGGGGTGACAGGAAGAACAGAGGATGGCAAAGTAAAGTTTAAGCCATGGAATGTAGGAACATCAATAGGAGTGGGGTTGGTAGCAACCACAACAACTATTGGTATAAACATTCGATATGGTTTAGATGCAACATACCAACATCAAGAAACACAAGTGGTTAGTCCTATATATGATAGTATAAGATCTGAACATCTTGAAACCGCAACTTATCAATATGAAAGTCATTTGCAAGCGGCAGAGCTTAAAAATGGTTTATATAATATGAAAGATGAGGATTTAGAAGAAAAAACTGAAACCGCATTTAAAGATAATAATAAACATGTTCAATCACCAATTGAGTCTATAAAGCAATCCACTCAAGATGCATTATATCAAGCTGGAATAGGGAAACTGCAAATAGAAGATGCAAGTAATATGAGTTGGGCTAGAGAATATTGTAAGCAGTTAAGTCCAAAAAAAAGAGAAGAATATCTAGCTGCTATTGACGCAAAGGAAGCAGAACTTCAAGCAGGAACACCAGAAAAAAAACCAAAACAAATGGTCAAGAGACTACAAACATCTTCAAAACATCTATAATAATGAAAAAAAGTATTGATTTTTAATGCCTTTTTTAGTATAATCATAATCGGTACATTCGAAATATCCCCACATTAGTTAGGTCCTGGGAAAACCTAATTGAAGGTAAAGGAGAGTAATTTATGAAAAGCTATATGCAAAAGAAAGAAACAGTAGAACGTAAATGGTTCGTTATTGACGCTGAGGGAAAACCTTTAGGTCGTGTAGCTGCTCTAGCAGCAACATACTTACGTGGAAAACACAAACCAACTTATACTCCACACATTGATTGCGGAGATAATATCATAATTGTTAATGCAGAAAAAGTAATGTTAACAGGAAATAAGTTAAACAATAAAATGTATTACAATCACTCACAATATTTAGGTGGATTAAGAGAAAGAACAGCAAAAGAAATGGTAGAAAAGTATCCAGTTGAAATGGTAGAAAGAGCTGTAAAAGGTATGCTACCACATAACAGATTAGGAAGACAAATGTATAAGAAATTATTCGTATATACAGGAAGCGAGCACAAACATGAGGCACAAAAGCCTGAAGTGCTTGAATTGAAATAGGAGGGTTTAAGTTATGGCAAAAGAAAAGAAAAATAGATATTATGGAACTGGTCATAGAAAGACTAGTATTGCTAAAGTTACTTTAACTCCAGGAACTGGAAAAATCACTGTAAACGGTAGAGATGTAAATGAATATTTTCCATCTGAAATTTGTGTAATGGACTTATGTCAACCATTAGAATTAACAAATACTAGAGAAATGTTTGATGTTAACGCTACAGTAAGCGGTGGTGGATATACTGGACAAACAGGAGCTATTCGCCATGGTATTACCAAAGCATTATTAGAGTATGATTCAACAACTCCAGCTGATTCAGAAAATAGTTTCAGAAAAGTTTTAAAAGTTGCTGGATTTATTACAAGAGATCCACGTAAGAAAGAACGTAAGAAACCAGGATTGAAGAAAGCACGTCGTGCTCCACAATTCTCAAAACGTTAATAATAATTGCTGTGAGAAGATTAGAGAAGTATTTATACTTCGTGAGAAGTGTAAGTACTTCTTTTTTTATTAATACATATATATAATCCTTGCATAAGTATAAGAGTAGTGTGAGTTTTGAACTTATACTTGAATCATATTATGATAGCATCAAACTTGTCTATATGTCTCCGACATAAGAGAATTGTTTGATTTGTTAAAAAATGATTGATGAAAAATTGTCATGAGTATTTATTATTTTTTTATATTTATTACTACCCGTAATATGATTATATATAGAGAGAAAATACTTTCATCATCGGTTTTGAATTTCCGTATTTTGTTATAATTAACGTGATTAGAAGGGATTCCTATTATATTCTCCTAATAAGGGATTTTATAAATATTAATAAAATTATATTATATTTTTATAAAATATATGGAGGTTAATTTATGAATCAGATATTGATTGGAAAATTTATAGCGTTAAGAAGAAAAGAAAAGAATCTTACACAAGATCAACTTGCAGAAAAATTAGGAGTTTCTAACAAAACCATCTCAAAATGGGAAACGGGAAAATGTATGCCCGATTATTCGATTATCAGAAATTTATGTGAAGAACTTAATATTACAATTCCTGAATTAATGGATGGTAAACTTTCGGAAAACAATGTACCGTCTTTTAAGGAGGAACAAATTTTGGATTTAATGAGGAGAACACAAGAACTAGAAAAACAAAAAGATTTGCAATATGCTATCATGTTAATTATAATGGGCGTTGCTTTACTGGCTTTATCTTATGCTTTTAGTGGATCAGATTTTAAAGATTTTTTGTCTGGCTTATTGTTAGGACTATCAATTGCCGAAATGTTGGTTGGCCTATTTACTGTTGGAAAGATTTCGAGAAAATAACTATCTATATGATGTAAAAAATTTCTAATATCTTATAACATAATAATTTTATAAAAGTAAATCATTAGTATTAAGTCAATCTAAAATGCAGCAAGTGAGTAGCATAAGAATTTCAAACCTTTGTTTTGAAAAATTTATAAGTTCTCAAAACGTTAATTTATACTGTTTGAAAGAGCATCACAAGATGCTTTTTTTATGTCCAAAAAATAAAATAAGCATATAATATACAGGGAGGAGAATATGTTAAATTTAGAATATTTACAACAATTATTAATTGCCGCTATTACTTTAAGTACAATAACTTGTGCCATAGTGCAAAAAACCAAAGGTTTTTTCAAAACAAGCAAATTTTTGAATATTTATTCTCTTTTAATAAATTTAATTGTTGGAATTGTTTTTTGCTATACATTCACTAACATTACTTTACCAACAAGTTTGTGGATAGGATGTTTTTCATTTATAGGAGCAGATACTTTGTATAAAACTTTAGAGGGAAAGATAGCGTCCCATACAGATTTAATTAACAAAAAAACTGTAACAATCCCAAAAGAAAACATCATCAATCAAGGAGGAAAAAAGTAATGGAAAAGCCAATATATCCCTGTAAAAACATGAGAATTACTCAGGGTTACGGAACTGGCACCCATGTAAATAGTTATGCAATAGATGATGCAGGATTAAACACTGGAATAGAAGAAATATATGCTCCATTTACTGGAACAATAAAAAAAATATATACACAAGACGCTAATGAAGTGTGGTTAGAAAGTGACAACCCAGTAGAATACCCAGACGGTACCATTGACTATATGACAATTCTATTTGCTCATGCGAATGATGTAAGTAATTTATATGTAGGACAAAAAATAATACAAAACACAGCTTTTTATAAAGAAGGTACTGCTGGTAATGCAACAGGAAATCATTGTCACATAGAGTGTGCAAAAGGAAAATATCAAAGCCCTGGATGGAAGGCAAATAATGAAGGGTATTATGTTATTATAAATGGCAAAAAGCCAGAAGAATGTCTATGGATAGAAGAAACAACAAACGTAATCAACAATAATGGATATGCTTTTAAAAAGTTAATTAAAAAAGAAAATGTTACAGAAGATGATATAGAACAATTAAAACCTTTACCAGATGATATAACAAAGCCAACGACAGAAGAGAGTACTGATGATTTTAAGCTAATATATACATGCTTAAAGGATGATTTATATGGGATTTATTTGAAAAAAGGACAAACACTATATTTAAAATAAAAAAACTATTTCTATGAAATAGTTTTTTTATCCTAAAGAAACATCCAAAATCATCATAATTGAAAAACCAATTAAAGTAAATAATGCCATCAAATCTTTTTTCTGATTAGACTGACTTTCTGGTATTAATTCTTCCACAACAACATAGATCATAGCGCCAGCTGCAAAAGAAAGTAAAAAAGGAAGTAAGACTTGAACTTTCAATACCAATAAAGCCCCAATAACCGCCGCTATAGGTTCAACAGCTCCACTCAATTGACCAAAGAAAAACGCTTTTTTACGTGAAAATCCTTCTCTGAGAAGAGGCAAACTAACAGCACTTCCTTCAGGAAAGTTTTGTAGTCCAATGCCCAAAGCTAATGTAAGTGCAGATGCTATCGAAGAGCCCGCCAAATTATAAGCCAAAGAACCAAAAGCGACCCCAACTACCAATCCTTCAGGAATATTATGAAGAGTAATAGAAAAAACAAGCATTAAACAGCGTTTTAATTTGTTAGAAATATTACTGTCATTTTTTTTCTTCATTTTCTTTTGAAGAAAATCATAAAGTTTATCTCCCAAAAATAATAATAATCCACCACTAAAAAATCCTAAAAAGACTACCAACCAAGTAATCATTTTCATATCATCAGCCATGTCTATAGCCGGACTTAATAAAGACCAAAAAGAGGCCGCTATCATGACACCAGCAGAAAATCCAAGTAAAGCATCCATAATGCCCTTTTTAACTTCTTTAAAAAAGAACACAATAGAAGCTCCAAGCAACGTAACAAACCAAGTAAAAAGTGTAGCAAAAAGTGCTTGAATTACAGGAGATAAACCGAAAAACCAATTTAACATTCATTCCTCACCAGTATAATATATTCTTTTTATTAGATGAAGTATAGGCCGTTACCTACAAAGCATATAATTAATAGGTGATAATATGTTAAAATCCAAATACAAATCTTTGCTTTTAACTGTCTTTTTTTTAATTCTTTTTTCTATTCAAATAATTTCTGCTAAAACTTTACCATTACAAGATACAATTATTATGGTAGATCCAGGTCACGGAGGAAGAGATAGTGGAACGTATTATGGAACGGTGTTAGAAAAAGATATTAATTTAAAAATATCCAAACAATTAGAAAAAACGCTCACACAACAAGGCGCTATTGTATATATGACTAGAAAAAGAGATATTGATTTATCTTCTATTTATGATTCTGAAAAAAAAAGAGGCGACTTATATAGAAGACTGTTATTAATAAAAGAAAAAAAGTGTGATTTATATGTTTCCATTCATATCAATTGGTATGATGATAGTAATTTAAAAGGTGCAGAAGTACTATATAATCCAATTAATAAATCTAATAAAGTTTTAGCTACTGAGATTATGAATAGCTTTAAAGAGGATTTACAAAGTAATAGAAATGTTAAAACAACAGATTTATATATGTATAGAAATATAACCGTCCCTGGAGTTTTAATTGAATGTGGTTATTTATCAAATCCAACAGAAAGAAAATTACTTCAAGATAAAAAATATCAAGAACTTTTAGCTAATTCTATAACGAAAGGAATAGTGGATTTTTTGAAAAAAGAAAATAAAATAAAATTTGTGATATAATACCTCCAAAGGAGATTCAAAATGAAAAAGAGTATAATTAATTTACATATGCATTCTGATAAATCTTTGGATGGAAAAGAAAGCCCAGAAGAACTATTAAATCAATGTGAAAAATTTGGAATAAAAATTACATCGATTACAGATCACGACACTTGTGATGCCTATAATGATTTAAAGAAAACAAGCTATACTGGACAATTGATTACAGGAATAGAGTTGGATGCTATGATAGGTGATGAAACCTTTGATATTTTATGCTATGGATTTGATTTAGAGCAAGTATCAATATGGGTAAAAAAGCAATATGGAACAGTAGCATACCGTCAGGCCAAAATATTTAATAAACTAATTGAAAAATGCAAAGAGATAAATATAGAGACACCTGGATATCAAGAATATGAAAGTAAAAATGAATATGCTCACGTCGCCTTATACAAGATATTAATGAGTACCAATCAAGGAAAAGAATTTTTAGCAACGTATAATATCACAAATGCAGGAGATTTATATAGAGTAGGTACCATGCAAAGAGACTTCCCATTATATATAGATATGCATCTAGTGTGGCCAGATATCACAGAGGTAAGAGATGTAATCCACAAAAATGGTGGAAAAATATTTTTAGCCCATCCATATCATTATGGAAATAAAAAAGTAGATAGTGTTTTAAAGACATGTACTCTATACGTAGATGGAATAGAAATCAGTAACAACCCAGAAAGTGAAGACCAAGTCACTTATTTATATAACTATGCCAAAGAACATAACCTACTGATATCGGCTGGAAGTGACTATCACGGAACATGTCATCCATATCACAATAAAATAGAATCATATCTAAATGATAAGATGGAAAAAGAAATGATATCCTGGATTAAACTGATACAAGATAAAAAGATTTAAAAAAATCTTTTTTTGTTTATAATTAGGAAAAGGCTAAAATAAATATTGTAAAAGATTTTAAAAAAAGATATAATTAAAATAGAATAAAAATAGGATAAGGTTGGTGATAAAGTGATTGTTAGATTAATAAAAAAAACCAAAATCTATAATTTTACTTTACCAACAAAAGTATCTGGAAACTATTGGATTACAGATAATGATTATTTAGGAAACGTAAGAAACTTAATTAATGTAGAAGAATGGAACGGGCAATGGAAAATAAAAAGTGATTTTGAAACAAAAATTATGTCAGGGGACAAAGAAATTGAGTCGGCCATATTAAAAGATTATAGTTTGTTTTTTTTAAAAATAAATACTGATAATGAATATGTAATTTTGTATTGTTCTCCAACTACAGATGAAGATATTAAATGGTTACATCTAAAAAAAGAGGGAGAAATCATCATTGGAAATGACACAAGAGCGCATATTAATTATAGTTATCCCCTAGTATCTAAACAACATGCCCGCTTAATTTATAATCAAGGCAAATGGATTGTTCAAGATTTAAATAGTAAGTATGGAACTTATGCTAATAATATTGCAATAGGAACGAAACCATTGGAGTATGGTGATATTATTTTTATTATGGGCTTAAAAATAATAGTTATGAAAGATTCTATTTTAGTAAATAACATTGGAAATTATTTGAAGTTTGATATGAACTCATTTGAAATTCAATATCCAATCACTCAAGAACAAATAGAGGTTGATAATCCAGACGAAGAGGCAATAGAGTTTTTTAAAGAAGATGATTATTTTTTTAGAGCACCAAGATTTAAAACAATGATTGAACCTGTAAATATCAAAATAGATCCACCTCCAACTAAAGCAGAAGAAGATAAGACTCCACTGATATATACAATAGGGCCAATGATGACCATGGCTATGATGTCAGTAGCTATGGGTTATTCTGCCTTGGCAGGTGTAATCGATGGTACAAGAAAACTGTCCAGTGCTATGCCAACTTTAATTATGTCATTTGCTATGTTAATGACAATGCTTTTATGGCCAATAATGCAAAAAAGGTATCAAAGAAAACAACGACAAAAGAAAGAAAAATTACGACAAGAAAAATACACGCAATACATTGAAGAAAAGCGTAAGCTAATAGATACAGAAATGAAAATGCAACGTCAAATATTAATTGATAATTATGTTCCATTAAATGTAACCAAAGATATTATATATAATAAAAAAAGGAACTTATGGGAACGAGAAATAGAGCAGAATGATTTTCTAGATTTACGTTTAGGAATGGGAAATGCTGAGTTGCAAGGTAATTTAAGTTTTCCAGAGGAACATTTTTCTTTGCAAGATGATAACTTATTAAAAGAAGTATACAAACTTGGTGCAGAGTCTCATACATTAGAGAGCGTACCAATTTCATTATCTTTTGTTAGAAACAGAGTAACGGCTATTATTGGTATGGCTACAATTAAACAATCTTTTATTGAAGGCCTTCTTTTACAAATGATGGCTTATCATAGTTATGAAGATTTAAAAATTGTTCTTTTAACAAATGAAAAAAATGAATCAACATGGGATTATTTAAAAGTATTACCACATTGTTGGAGTAACGATAAACAAACTAGATATTTTGCAACAAATTTAGATGAGGCAAAAGAAATATCTTTAGTATTAGAACAAGAAATTCAGGCTAGAAAATATAGAGATAACAACGGAAAAAGAGAAATAAACACAGCGGATTATACAAAATATAAACCGTATTATATGGTAATTACTGATGATTATAAAATGGTACGTGATATCGAATTAGTAAAAGACGTTTGTGGATTAGAAATAAATATCGGTTTTAGTTTAATCGTTATAAGTCCAAGACTGGTAAATATTCCAAATGAATGTAAAACATTCATCAGTATTGGAGATAAAAAATCAGGAGTTTTTGAAAACGAATTAGTATCCAACAAGCAAAAAGAGTTTGTTGCGGATTTTGATCAAGGATTAAATATTTATGAATGTTGCAAAATTTTAGCTAATATTCCTATTGATATATCGAAAGAAGAACAAAGTTTACCAGGTGGTTTAAGTTTTCTTGAGATGTATAATGTAGGTATGATTGAACAGCTAAATATACTAAATCGTTGGAAATCAAACGATCCAACTAAATCATTAGCAGCACCGGTAGGAGTAGATAAGCATCAAGAGCTTTTTAAGTTAGATTTGCATGAGAAGTTTTACGGACCTCATGGATTAATTGCTGGAATGACTGGATCAGGTAAATCAGAATTTATTATTACATATATCCTATCTATGGCTTTAAATTATCATCCTTATGAGGTATCGTTTGTATTAATCGACTACAAAGGAGGAGGTTTGACTGGTGCTTTTGAAAACAAAGAAACAGGAATGAAACTTCCACATTTAGCAGGTACAATTACCAACTTAGATACTATTGAGATGAACCGCTCTTTAGCATCTATACAAAGTGAATTAAGAAAACGACAAAGGATGTTTAATACAGCCAGGGACAATTTAAATGAAAGTACCATTGATATTTATAAATATCAGGCTCTTTATAGAAAAGGCTTAGTAAAAGAGCCGATATCACACCTGTTCATTATCAGTGATGAATTTGCCGAGCTAAAAGATCAGCGCCCAGAATTTATGGACCAATTGATTTCTACAGCTCGTATTGGTCGTTCATTAGGTGTTCATCTTATCTTAGCTACGCAAAAACCAGCAGGAGTGGTTAATGATCAAATTTGGTCAAACTCAAAATTTAGAGTTTGTTTAAAAGTTCAAGATAAGTCAGACAGTATGGATATGATAAAGTGTCCTGATGCGGCATCTTTAAAAAATCCAGGACGCTTTTATTTACAAGTTGGTTATAATGAATTATTTGCATTAGGGCAAGCCGCTTGGGCAGGAGCACAATATTACCCAACAGAGAAAAGAAAGAAAAAAGTAGATCAGTCAGTAAATTTTCTAGATAATGTTGGAAATGCTATTAAAACATTTGATACTAAACAAAATGATGTTGTTATAGAGTCAAAAGGAGAAGAAATTACCAATATTGTTAACTACATTGTACAAACTGCCAAAGAAGAGCAAGTAAGTATTCCACAATTATGGTTACCAAGAATTCCTAATACGATTTATATAGAAGACTTAAAATATAAATATAATTATCATAGTGAAGCCAATAATATTAATCCTATTATCGGAGAATATGATGATCCAGATAATCAAAGACAAATGCTTTTAACATTACCATTGTCCAAAGAAGGAAACACTATTGTGTTTGGTAGTGCCGGTAGCGGAAAAGAACTAATGTTATCTAGTATCATCTATTCAAGTATTACGACTCATAGTTCTAAAGAAGTTAATTTTTATATTTTAGATTTTGGAGCAGAGACTTTAACAATGTTTAAAAATGCTCCTCATGTTGGAGATGTCATTTTGTCATCAGAAAAAGAAAAAATAGATAATCTATTTAAATTATTAAATCAAATTATAGAAGATCGTAAAAAACTATTTGTTGATTATAATGGATCTTATGATTTCTATATTAACCATGGTGGAAAGCAAATACCAACAATTATAGTAATGATTAACAACGTAGAAGGATTCTTAGATACTTATAATGAATATGAAGAAGTTATGGGCCAAATTACTAGAGACTGCTTAAAATATGGTGTAATCTTTATACTAAGTACCAATGGTCCAAATACAGTTCGTTATCGTTTAAGACAAAACTTTAAACAAAATGTTGTATTACAATTTAATGATGCATCAGATTATGGAACTGTTATCTCTGGAGTAAGAAAAAAAGAACCATCAAAAGCATATGGTCGTGGTTTGATTGCTTTAGATGGAATTTATGAATTCCAAACAGCTTATGCTTATAAAGAAGAAAAATTAACAGAATATATAAAAATTATTTGTGAAAAATTAGAGTCTATTTGTGAGTATAAAGCAAAGAGTGTTCCTACTCTTCCAGAAATTGTAACTTCTACTATGTTAAAGAATGCTTTTGTTAATTTACAACAAGTACCAGTCGGAATAAATAAAGAAACTTTAGAAATTAGTACTATCAATTTATCTGCGACTGGAATATATACAATTGCAGGAGAAGATATTTCATCAAATACCCCATTCTTAGAAAGTTGGTTAAAATTATTGCAATCACATAACGGAATAAAATGTAGCGTAGTTGATGGAGCAAATATCTTAAACAAAAATAATTTACAATCTATAAGCTATAATACTAGTGAAAATTTAGAAAATAATCTAAATGCGATTTTTGAAGATGATAAAGATATAAATATATGCATGATTTTAGGTATTAATAGTATTCTAAATAAACTAAATGTTACAGATAAACAACGAATCACAGAATTGTTAGATAAAGTAAAAACCAAAGCAAACGTCAAATTCATAATTGTAGATAGCATCGATAACATTAAAACAATCAGCTATGAAGTATGGTTTAAAACAAATGTTTCTTTATCAGAAGGTATTTGGTTAGGAAACGGTATATCAAATCAGTTTACTCTAAAAGTAACTACAAGTAGTAGGTTGTTACGAGGAGATGTAGAACCGAATTTTGGTTACGTAATTACTAAAGGAAAAGCAGCCCTTACAAAATGGATAACAGAAGAATAAGGAGGATAAGTCATGAATAAGAATAAAATATTAGTAGAATTATCAATCCCTATAATAGAGAAAAATTATGACTTATATATCCCTATAAATAAAAAGGTTGGAACTGTTAAAAAATTAATTGAAGAAGGACTGCTTGAACTTAGTGATAATGATTATATGATTAAGAAAGATAGTAATTTCTACAGTAAAGAAACTGGAGAAGTATATGATGTAAACAAAACAATTCGAGAGACGGATTTAAAAAATGGTTCTAGAATTATATTAATATAGGAGTGGTGATATGAATTATAATGATTACGCTAATGCTATAAATAAAATATTTGAATGCATTAGTAAAATGAAACAAGGGTGGCCTAATTCTACCAATATTACCAATATCGAAAAAATCGAAGAATTCCGAAATGTTATAATAGAAAAATCAAGACAAGTACAACTAGAATTAAATAAACCACCAAAAATGGAGGAATTAGGTGAATGATAGGAACAATGACTTATGATCAAGTAGAAATAATCACTCAAGAATTAGAAGCTGCTTCTACCACAATAGATAGAATTATAAAAAATTTAAACATAGAGGAATTAGAGGATTTTATTTCTACTGTAGAAGGATATACTAAATATCTAAAGACTACAATAGAAATGAATAAAGATGCTGATAAAGCATTAGAAAATTTAAAGTTACAAAAATAAAGAGCTTTCAATTTATGAAAGCTCTTTTACATATTTACAAAGTGTAATTTTAGGAAAATAGTAAGATAATATATTAGCACAATCACATTCATTTTTAGCTAAATGAGAAGCCCCATACAAGCTAAGACCTAAAAAATCTCCCCAACCTTTTGTTACAATAGATAAGTCATATTTATTCAAAATAATAGATACAAATTGAGATTTTAAGTGTAATAAATTCATAAACTTTGCTCCATCAATATCTTGATTATCGATAGATAACTTCAGCAATTTACCATATGGAGAAATTTCATTAATTTTAAATTGACTATCTTTTGTAATGGTAAAATGAAAAATATTACTAAGAGATTCGTAAGATAAGGAAACTGTATCTACAAAAAAAGGAGACGTTACATCCCATAAGCTAGGAACAGAAGAAAGATATGGATATCTAGAATCTTCAAGAGTATACCCAAAATTACAAATATGAATGAATGGTAGAATAAAATCGCCTTGATAAGTGACAAACATACACTCAGTTTGCTGAATTGCTTTTTTTAAAGTAGACACAACTTTATCGTAGTCAGGGGCAAACGCAATTTTATAATAGTCAATTGGTCTATAAATAAAGAAATTATTGACAGCATGAACAATTTTCTCCTCTTTCATTTGTTTATAAACATAAGTACGATACAAAATAGTCATAGCCTTCAAAACTTCAATAGATAAATTAGGTATCATGTTAGTTGCTAAAACACCAAGTAAAAATTCTTGCAAAGACATCTCTACTATAGATTGATCTGCTAGCTCCACAGTAACCATATAGTTTGAATCATTAAAAGTATTTTTATCAATCTGCTGTTTAATATCATCATCTTTAAGAAGTTGAAATGCTTTCACCACAATTCCATCGATTACTAAATATACTTTATTACCATCAAAAGAAATTCCGTTATTCTTAATAAAATTAGTAGTTCGACGTTTTAATTCAGTATCATCAGCATTTGATCTTAATTCTTTAGAAAATTCATAACTCATTGTTAAATATAAATATAAAATATTCTCCATCCCATTATTTTTAATCTCATATCTATAAAACATAATATCACCTAAAATTAGTATGGAGAAAAAAAACAAAAGAATACTAAAAAACTAAAATTCAAAATATTTTAGTTTCTTTTTTAAATCACAATTAAGCCCTGTAATATAACTTAAATTGGTATAAATGTTAGTTAAGTCAATATTTTCACCACTTAAGTAACGGAATGTGTCTTCTATAATCTTTTTAGATAACTTAAGTGCTTTATAGTATAAATCATAAAAAGATTCTCTACTAGTCATAGAATAAGTCGTTGGATTTCTCCATATACGGTGCTTAAAGTTCAAAAAATCAAACGGGATTTGACTAGAAAGATGATAACTGACAAACTCAAATCGCATACATTTATTAGTAGTAAAAGTATCTAAAAGCTTATAAAAAAATTTTTTAATACCTGTTTTATCTTGGCGAAAAGTTGCTAAAGCAAACCGCATATCTTTTAGAGATTCATAATACTTTTTATCCATTTCTGATAACTGAAAAACCAGTTCGAAAGTATAAGCAATAGTGGCATTCAATTCACTAGAAAAAGGAGTTAAATCAAAACAAAAATTACTAATAGAAAAATTATAAGGCTTATTTTGACTATGAACTTTTATTAAGTGATTATCCAAATAAACTTCCATCAAGGTATGTAGGCCATTATATTTGTAAGTATTAGGATCATTTTTGCGAAATTTACCGGTTTTATAGAAGATAAAAGGATGCATCGTAGAGTCCAATACATAATGAGTAATAAAACCACACAAAAAAGAGCAGGTATCAACATCATTTTCTAAATGATTCATTTTGATGTACTCTACAAGAGTAATAAAGAATTCTTGGCTTTTTGAAATATGAAAAGTATGCTGAAAACTGCGAAGTTTGTGGCTAGATTTAAAAGAAAATAAACGATAAAAAAGAAAAGAATCAGTACTTTGGGCAAACATTCTAAGTCTAGAAAGTAATAGATGATTTTTGATATTTGCCGATAAAGCATCATAAACATCACTAGCAAAATATGCGTGGGTAACACTAGCTGGCATAAATTTCCTCCTTATCCAATATTAGTACTAGTATACCATATAAATTCACAAAAATTTCATACTTTTAAAACCAGTTTGTGGTATAATCAATACTAGGTGAGAAGAATGATAGAAAAACAATTTAAAAACTTAAATGAACAAATTGAAATATTTAAGCATAAGGGAATGATAATTCAAGATGAAAATTATGCCAAACAAGTACTATTAAGAGAAAACTATTTTTTCTTAAACGGATACCGTCATCTTTTCTATAAATCAAAGGATGAAAAAAAATTTATTACAGGTACCACCTTTGAAGAGTTATATAGTTTGTTCTTATTTGACCGCTCTTTTCGTAATATAATATTTAAATATTTATTAGTCATTGAAAACAACTTAAAATCAATCACATCATATCAATTATCTAAAAAATATGGATATCGAGAAAGAGACTATTTGAGAGCCAAAAACTTTACTCATGATACCGCAAGACAACGCCAAGTTAATGATTTATTAAAAAAGATGAAAAGACAAATACGCGTAAATGGTAGTCAGCATTCAGCAACATTACATTATGTATCTAATTATGGATATATTCCTTTATGGATTTTAGTAAAAGTATTGTCATTTGGGATTGTTAGTGAAATGTTTTCTATCTTAAAGCCGGAAGATCAAGAAGAAATTGGTAAAATTTATAATGTTGAGGTAGATGATCTTTTAGTATACTTACCTATACTTGCCAATTATAGAAATTTATGTGCTCATGAAGATATTCTTTATGAAAATAGAACTCAAAAACAAATAGACGATACCATATATCATCAAATATTAGATATTCCAAAAGAAAATGGAGAATATATATATGGTAAGCAAGATTTATTTGCACTTCTAATCATTATGCGTCAAATGTTAATAAAAGAAGATTTTAAAAATATGACTATTGAATTAGAGAATGTTGTTCAAACATTAAATTATAATTTGACATCAATAAAAATAGAAAAAGTATTGCATAGAATGGGATTCCCAGAAAATTGGAAAGATTTAGCTGGAATTGAAAGGAGCGTAGATAACGAGTGAAAAATAAAGAAAATTTAAAAACTATATTTTTATTAATATTTTCTTTTGTCATGGGTGGTATTATTATGTTTGCCCTATTAAAATGGACGCCTTTAGTAAGTGAAATTTTAGGTACCACAGGTGAAACGATAATAACAAGAAATGACACACAGGTATATGAAAAAAATTCTTTAGCAGCATCTGTTGATAAAATATATGATGCGGTAGCGATGGTATCTTCATATCAAAATGATACTTTAGTATCAACAGGATCAGCGTTCGTATATAAAACAGATGATAAATATGGATATTTATTGACTAACCATCATGTAGTAGAAGGAGCAACAAGCGTAAAAGTTACTATGTCAAATGATATTGAAGCTGAAGCTAAAGTTTTAGGTGGAGACGAATATCTAGATTTAGCTGTACTTAGAATAGATAAAAGTAAAGTTTCTATGGTTGCAAATATTGGAAGTAGTGAAGATATGAATCTAGGTGATACAGTATTTACTGTAGGAACACCAATGGGAGAAGAATACCGTGGAACTGTAACCTCTGGAATTTTATCGGGAAAAGACCGGATGGTATCAGTAAGTGTTACTAACACCACAACAGGAAATGATTGGGTAATGCGTGTATTACAGTTTGATGCTTCAATTAACCCAGGAAATAGTGGTGGTCCATTACTAAATGCTAATGGAGAAGTAATTGGAATTTGTTCGTTAAAATTAGTAGATGATGATATCGAAGGTATGGGATTTGCTATCCCAATTGAATATGCCATGAATCATATTGAGTCTTTAGAAAAAGGAGAAGAAATTTCTTGGCCGGTACTGGGAGTTTCAATGATTAATGCTAGTGATACTTCAGGTCTATATAGGAATCAAATTAATATAGATAGAAATATCACTGAAGGAGTAGTTGTAGTACAAGCAGAAAAAGGAACAGGAGCATATGAAGCAGGCTTAACGACAGGTGATGTTATCATAAAGATAGATGGAAAAGAAGTAAAAGATTCTGCTTACTTAAGATACGAATTATATCAACACCAAGCAGGAGATACTGTAAAGTTAACATATATTAGAAACGGAAAAGAAAATACAGTTGATGTAAAATTAACAGGAAGCAATTAATGCTTCTTTTTTATTTTGAAATATTTAAAAAAAAACTACAATATGCTATAATATAGCAAGCAATAAGAAAGGCGGGGTACTATGTTAAAAATATATAAAACTAGCTTGGTAGAAAAGAAAACAAAAAAAGTAAAAAAAATGACAACTGATTGTTGGATAGATTTAATTGTACCCACAACAGATGAAATTGATAAAGTTGCCAATCGTACTGGAGTAAATAAAGAATTAATTTTAAAGTTATTAGATGCGGAAGAATTACCGAGAGTAGAACAAGAAGAAAATGCTACTTTGGTAGTTATAGATATCCCATATCTAGAAGAAAAAAGTGAACATAAATATAAGACTTATCCTTTAGGAATTATTATCACAAATAATAACTATATTATCACTGTTTCTGTAAAGAAAACTACACTTTTAAATGATTTTAAACGAAATATAGTAAAAGACTTTAGAACTGCAAAAAAGACAAGATTTTTAATACAAATACTACTAAAAAGTGCATCTAGTTATTTAAAAGCATTAAAAGAAGTAAATAATGATATTGAGGCCAAAGAAAAAGTATTAAAAAAATCAACGGAAAATAAAGATTTAGTAGAACTATTAGAAACAGAAAAGACATTAGTATATTTTATAACGTCTTTAAAGGCGAATGATGCTGTGTTAGAAAAATTGGCCAAAAGAATAGTTCTTCCTTTATATGAAGGAGATTTAGACTTATTAGAAGATGCAATCATTGAAAACAAACAAGCGATAGAAATGGCAGGAATTTATCGAGATATTTTATCATCTATTACAGATACTTATGCAACAATTATTTCTAATAATTTAAATATTGCAATGAAGTTCCTAGCTGCAGCAACGATTGTATTATCTATACCTACTATGATATCTTCCTTTTTAGGAATGAATGTTCCACTAGGAGCAATAGGAAATGTAAGTAACGCTTTTGTTATTATTATATTATTAGCCGTAATGGTATCATTAATTGTCGCTTTACTATTAAAAAGAAAAAATATGCTATAGACATCGAAAGATGTTTTTTTTCTGTCAAATTGGTAATAATATAAATAGAAAACTTGACTTATAGTAACATATAAGTATTACAATAAGAATAGGAGGGAAAATATGATAAAGGTCAAAAATGTAACAAAAGTATTTAATGAAACCAATAAGGCAGTAGATAATATTTCATTTGAAGTAAACCCAGGAGAAATTGTTGGCTTTATTGGACCAAATGGTAGTGGAAAAACAACGACGTTAAAATTGCTAACAGGGATTTATCAAAAAGATAGCGGAGAAATAACAGTTGCTGGATATGATATTGATAAACAACCATTAGAAGCAAAAAGAAATATTGGCTATATTTCAGATAGCCCAGATATGTTTTTAAGGCTAAAAGGAATTGAATTCTTAAATTTAATTGCAGATATTTATGAAGTTAGTACAACAAAAAGAAAAGAACGAATTAAAGAGTTAACAAAAGCCTTTGGTTTAGAAGATATTTTGGAGTCAGAGATGATTAGTTACTCACATGGTATGAGACAAAAAATGATGGTAATTGCAGCTCTAATACATGAGCCAGATGTTTGGATTTTGGATGAACCTTTGATTGGATTAGATCCAGAATCAGCTCATGGGTTAAAAGAAATGATGAAAGAACATGCCAAAAAAGGGCATGCGGTATTATTTTCAACCCACGTGTTAGAAGTTGCTGAAAAATTATGTGATCGAGTAATTATAATTAAAGAAGGAAAAATAATTTATCAAGGAACATTAAAAGAGTTAAAGAAAAAATACAGCAAAACAGATTTAGAGGATATTTTCTTAAGGATGGTACAATATGAAGATGTACGCTAAATTAGTAAGAACATTTTTATTATCTGGAGAAATGCCTAAATCTGAAAAGAAGAACAAAGTAAAGTTTTATATAACTTTAGGAATTATTGCAACTGTATTTATTTTCATTCCATGTTTTTTACTAATGGCTTTTTTAGTAGGAACTGCAACAGTTGGCATAAAAGAAGAAATTCTTTCTAATTCTCTTTATGCTGCCAATATTGGTAACGGATTATTATTAGTAATACAATTTATCTGTATATTTTCTATGATTTTTGGATTTAATATTATTCTAAATACATTTTATTTTTCAGGTGATATTGAACATATTTTGCCATTGCCAATTAAACCTAGAATATTAATATCATCCAAATTTATGTCTGTTTTAATTAGTGAAAGCATAATGGAATTTTTATTTTTATTAGCAGCATTCCTAGGATTTCTAATAGTAACAGATTTTAATATTTTAACAGTTATCATTAGTATTATTGGAGTACTTACCCTACCAATATTACCGCTTGTATATTGTGGTATTATTGCTCTATTAATTATGCGTTTTACCAAATTAATAAAAAATAAAAATAATGCTTTAACTTTAGTGTTATTAGGAATCGTCGTTATTATTGGTATAGTGGCAATAGGATATGTAAATAATGATAGTATTACTGAATTTGTTAAAATGTTAGCTAGTGGTCAAATAAAATTCATAGATATTATGAACTATGTTTTCCCAAGTACTTATTTTTTAGTAAAAGCTATTTCAGAGATGAGTATTGGAGCATTTTTAATTTATCTATTAATCAATGGGTTAGCTTATATAATTTTTATGGCCTTGGCAGATAAAATATATATTAATGGCGTAAAAAGAATTAGTAATAATGCGGTACATCAAAAACGCTCTATTAGCAAAGTATTAGCCAATACTAAAAAGAATAATTATAAGGTAACCTATCTAAAAAAAGAGTTAAAATTATTAACAAGAACACCATCATTTTTTAGTAATTGTATATTAAGTAACCTATTATGGCCAATTATAATAATTTTGATTTATTTAATTCAAGGACAGGACAATGTTATTGTAGAATTTGTAAATCACTATAAAGAACAAGAAGCCCTAGGATTATTAGTAGTATTTATATCTGTTTTTGTAATATCAGCGATTCTTACAACCGCAAACAGTATTGCTTCAAGTTCTATTTCCAGAGAAGGAAAACATTTTCCATTTATGAAGTATATTCCTATGGATTATAAGACACAATTAAATATAAAAGCATTAGTGTCAATTATAATAAGTTTTGGTTTCAACTTTATTTATCTATTAATTATTTCCTATTATTTAAAAGCTACATTCATTGACTTTATGGTTTTTTCACTAATAACATTATTATCATCTATTTTCTTCACATATTTAGGAATTTATCTAGATACAATCAATCCTAAACTAATTTGGGAAGATGAATTAAATGCTTTGAGAGGTAATGAAAATACGTTCTTTTCAATGGCAATATCCATGATTATAGCAGCTGTTCTTAGTGGCGGAATATATTATCTAAATAAAGTAGTGTTAATACCTCTAGTTATATTAAAAATAGTATTAATAAGTCTATTATTAATTGGAAGTGTTCTAATGTATTGTAAGGTAATGAATAAAGGAATAAAAAATATAACAGAAGTAGAAATATAAAGTCCGAAAGGGACTTTTTTTCTTGTGAGATAACATAAATTTTGTTAAAATATAGTAGGTATAAATAAGGAGGAGATATAAAATGAATATAATAATACAGTCATTAGCAGTTTTATTAGAAGGAATTATATCATTCTTTTCACCTTGCGTTATACCGCTATTGCCACTATATATGGGATATTTAGCAGGCAATGCCAAAGAAAAGACATCGGAAGGGAAAATAATATATAAAAGAAAAAAAGTATTTATGTACACCCTATACTTTGTATTGGGAATTTCAATGTCATTTTTTATTTTAGGACTTTCATTTACAGTAATAGGTAGTTTTTTTAAAGAATATAAAACAACAATAGCTATTATTGGTGGAGTAATTATTATAATATTAGGGCTATTTCAACTAAAGATAATCAATTTTAAGTTTTTACAAAAGGAAAAGAAACTAAAAATAAATATTAACCCTAATAAAATGAATCCATTTGTAGCTTTTATTATGGGCTTTTTATTTAGCTTTGCTTGGACTCCTTGCGTAGGACCAGCGCTATCATCAGTATTAATCATGGCGAGCAGTGCCAAAAGTATGTTAATAGGAAACCTATTAGTTCTAATTTACGCAATAGGGTTTGTTATACCATTTTTAATATTAGGATTGTTCACAGGAGAAGTCTTAAATTTCTTAAAAAAGAAACAGCATATTTTAGAAAGAATAGTACAAATAGGTGGTGTATTATTAATTCTTGTAGGAAGTTATGTATTGATTACTAACATAGACTTTAAAGCTTCTGCAAATCTAGAACAAAACTGTGGAATAGATGAACAAACAGGACTGGCAAGTTGCAAAACGGGAACAACACAAACAAATAAAAAAAGTTATAAGGTAGAAAAATTTTTATTAAAAGATCAGAATGATAAAACTTATGACTGGAAGGATTATAAAGACAAAATTGTCTTATTACATTTTTGGTCTACCGATTGTGTTGCTTGTAAAAAAGAAACACCAGAGTTAGAAAAATTATACGAATATTTTGGTAAGAATAAAAAAGATGTAATACTTCTCTCAGTCGTATCACCAAAGTTAGAAAGAAAAAGCCTAGAAAAAGTGAAAACAATAATTAAAAATAGAAAAATAGACTACCCTGTTTTATTTGATAACACAGGAGAGTTCTTTTCAAAATTTGAAATTATTTCTTATCCCAATACTTTTATAGTAAAAGACTCAATTATTAAACTAACAATCCCAGGGGCAACCACCTTTGAAAATTTAACAGAAGTTGTGGAAAATATAAAAAATAGTAAATAAAATATTCACATTTTTGGTGGATATTTTATTTTTATAGAAAATAGGATATAATAAAAATAACTAAATGCTAATAATATAATAAAAGTAATAATATATTAAAAAAGGTGGACTATGAAAAGAAAAATAGTAATAATAACGATTATAGTAGCAATAGTTTTAGTGATGTTAGGGTGTATACTGATAGTAAAATCAAAACCTAAATTAGATACATCAGGATATAAGTTAATAAAAAATCGAAAAGTAGAAGTATATAGTAATCAGAAAATTAGTGATTTTGTAACAGTAAAAGGTGGAAAAATAATAACAGATAAGAAAATAAATACTCAAAAATTAGGAGACCAAGAATTAGGTTTTATATATGAAAATGAAAAAGGCAAAAAAAGAAAAGGACTACTTAATATTGAAATAGTGGATGAAGAAAAACCGTTAATCTGGTTATCGGGAAGTTATAGTGTCAAAGTAGGAAGCAAAGTGAATTTAGAAGAGGAAATCTTATGTGCAGATAACTATGATGGTAATCCTAATTGTAGAATAGAAGGAACTTATGATTTAAATACTGCGGGAGTCTATGATCTTACCTACGTAGCAACAGATAGTAGTAATAACGAGGAAAGAGTTGATTTTAGATTAACCGTATACGAACCAAAACCAGTAGACAAAAAAGATGAAACTAATAGCCAAGAACCTGTTAGAACTGTATTTAAAGAAGTATTAGAGAACTATAAAAAAGAAAATACTGAGATAGGAATAGATGTATCAAAGTGGCAAGGGGAAATAGATTTTAAGAAAGTAAAAGATGCAGGAGCAACATTTGTGATGATTAGAGTAGGATCTCAACAAGGTGTTGGTGGACAGTACAATATAGATCCATATTTTAAAAGTAATATAGAAAATGCCTTAAAAAATGATTTAAAAGTGGGCGTATATTTTTATTCCTATGCGGATAGTATCAAGGAAGCAGAAAAACAAGCAGATTGGGTTTTGGACCAAATAAAGGAATATAAATTATCATTACCTATAGCATTTGATTGGGAATGCTATAATAGTTTTAATCAAATGGAACTTAGTCTATTTGGATTAAACGAAGTTGCAGAAAGTTTTTTAGAAAAAGTAGAAAAAGCAGGATATGATGGTATGCTTTATGGTAGCAAAAATTATTTAAATAGCATATGGAAATATCATAATTATGCTGTATGGCTAGCACATTATACTGAACAAACTGACTATGAATCAGATTATATGATGTGGCAATTATGTCAAGACGGACAAATAGATGGTATAAATACTGCTGTAGATATAAATGTATTATATAAAAATGAGAAAAATAGTAATTAAAATATTTATAAAAGATTTTGAGTTCCGGTAAAATTCTATAAAATAAGAAAAGATGAATTTGTTTTATCCACAGATTCATCTTTTTTGTACAA